>JAENZU010000699.1 GCA_016841125.1 Melioribacter sp.
CCAATTTGTTGGGGTTTCTATTTCGGGAAGGACTATTTCCGGCATCGAATGAAATACTTTCACTTTTTGGATATCCTTCAGTTTAACTGAAGTCTTTTTGTCAGTTCTTCCATTCTTAAATTGAAAATAAATTTTACCGCCGCAATTAATTTCGAGATTGAAATAGCCGATTGAAATATTATTCCCCGGGGTAAAGAAAAACTCAACGCAGCTATCCTGCCAAACTTTTCCCATATGATTTTCAGCAACAGAAATGATGTAATTATCACTAACGATAAATTTTAGGTGGATATTATTTTGATCATAAACTAAAGCAAACTTAGTTTCGGGGAAGTGGTCCGGTTCTCTCCCCATATAGTTTTGAAGAATCTGAAATTCGGCTCCATCAAAGATTTCTTTTTTCGATTCAAATTTTCTTCCTAAATGTTCAATCGAAGATACCCGGTAAATTTTATTCATTATTTCACGCAATTTTAATTTAAAAACTATTTAAGCGTAAAATTAATAATTTAGAGCAAATAACACTTATCAATTGTTAATATTATTAATTTGATTATATTATTCGGTAATTTTATTTTAGTGAATAAAGCGTCTTATTGTCTGATTAAGACTTCAACATTAATAGTTTATTTATTTTGTATTGCAGTAATATCGAAAGGAAGATTTAATTTTTAAGAAATTATAAGAATTAACAAGTTTACTATTTAAACGGGTTATAAATTTTGACGACAACGTTAAATCAAATTGGCAACATTATCGTCGAATCCTATCATTTAATTCAATTAGCAAACCCATTCCCCCAAATCCATTCTAGAATCTTAAGATGTCCGCACTTAATTAACATATCAAAACGGAGTGAAAATGAACTGTGGAATAATTCATAACTTTAGAAAAGTACTATCTATATCATTAGCAATTCTTTTTATAGCATTGATAAATGGACAGGAAAAAATAGATAAAATTAAGCCGGGATTCTCTCAACATAAATTCGATTCAACGAATAGTGATGATGTTAACAAATTTTCAGAAAGTAAGTTAGATTTAACTTTTATAAAAAAAGCAGAATTTGATCCGCCTGAGGTATGGGTAAACCAATTAAGAAGTGCAAAAGAATCCGGCGATGAAACCACAGTAAAAAGGCTTGAGGAGGAACACAATAAAATTTCGTTTGAAAAATCCAGCAGCAGGGTCAGCACTACTTTTGGTCGGCCCGGATCTCCGTTTGATGAACCGAATAGTTTTAATCCCCCGGTTGAATGGGGAAACGATATCTTGGTTAGAGGCTCTGCCAATTACGATTGGACTGAATCTTACCCGGCAATGGCTGCGGCTTCCAACAGTACAATTTATTTAGCTTGGCAAAATGATTCACCGTTTTTCGGATTTCAAAATTTTATTCAAATATATTCATCCACAGACGGCGGCATAAGCTGGCAGTCATTTGGTTTTCTTGGAAATACAAATTATGAAATTACACAACCCTCAATAGCCGTTGGTGAGGGAAATGGTAACGATAAACTGGTGATCGCATATGTTGTTGAGGATCCCGCCGGAGCTTATGTTGAAATTGCTACAACTTCGCTTTCAACTTACGGTGCCACTATCATTGTACCAAACCTACCTGTAGCTTATGAGAGTGTTTCAAAGCCGTGCGTTTGGACGGATAATTTTGCATTCGATTTCTGGTATATCTATTTAACAGTTGAAGCGGTTGAAAAC
>JAENZU010000700.1 GCA_016841125.1 Melioribacter sp.
ATTGCAAACCTTTTACACATTTTTATTCTCTATCTAGTTAAATGCCAAACTCGAGTGGGTCGATTATCATCGACCCAAAAACTCCAATGACCTTGTAACAAAATGGGGATTGAAAATATTCCTAGGGACGAAGATATTCGTCCCCTACAAATTATTATGTTACCTTAACCATTCGGAAATGACAATCTGTTTTCAAGATTTTGCGTATTGTGAATTATTAATTTCTTTTTGAAATCTCCGCTAATAAAATTCCTGCGGCAACGGAAACATTTAGGGATTGTATTTTACCCTTCATCGGAATATGAACCAGAAAATCACAATTGTCTGCAACCAATTTTCGGATTCCCTTTTCTTCATTTCCTAAAACTAATGCGGTTGGCATTTTATAATCTACCGCGGTGTACTCCTGAGAATTTTCCAAAGTTGAACCGACAATCCAAAATCCGTTATCCTTTAAATAGCCCATCTCCTGATTTAGATTTGTCACCTTAGCTATTTTCAAATGGTTTATCGCACCAGCAGATGTCTTTTCAACTGTTTCCGTTATGGGGGAACTTTGATGTGAGGTAATCAACACTCCGTCAACTCCAAAACATTCCGCCGATCTGAGAATTGCGCCAACATTTTGAGGGTCCTGGATTGAATCGAGCAGCAGCAATAATGGGTATTTTCTTTCCTTTGATGCAGCAATGATTTCTTCAACTGAATAATAGTTGAACTCGGGAATATTAGCGATTACCCCCTGAGTGTTATTTCCTTTTTCAAGCTGGCTGAATCTTTGAGCCGGTATTTCGGAAATTTTAATTTTGTTTATCTTTGCAGCAGATTTTAATTCGCTGTAAAAATTCCCTTTCGCCCCAAACGGGATAAGTATCTGCTCAATTTCTTGTCCCGATTTAATAGCCTCAATTACAGGTTTTCTACCAAATATTTTTTTCATCAGCCTTTCGAAGGAAATGAAAATTTATTTTTTTCTATATCAAATTTACAGAAGAGTCTATTGTTTTTCTTTTCCGGCTTAAATTCTTTTTCAATTTTAATTTCTTTACTGAAAATATTAAAATTTATAATCGCCGAATTTATAGCGCCATCCTGCTTAACAACATGCACTGTATATTCGCCCACGAGATCTTCAAAATTTAGTTCAGTCCTTGCAGGCTGAACCTCAGGCACCATATTGGATTTTGCAGAAATTCCCATTATAACGATGTAAAGTTCCCGTTTATCAATCACCAATTCCAAGTTCAACTCATATGCAAAAGAAGTAAACTCGGCAATTGTCTCAACAGCAATTATGTAGTACTGAGTTTTCTGAACAGGATCGTAACTGAAATGAACTTTGCATGCATATTCAAATTTATCCGGTTTGGGATCAGGAATGGCTTTAATTGCAGATTCAGCTTTCTTCTGTCTTGTCTTCGGTACTTTCGGCATTTCTTTGGGACTTTTTAAAGGCATAATATTATCCTAGCATATCATAAAGTTTGCTGATCTCATTCAACGATAACGAAATCTGATCACCTGATTCCATATTCTTTAATGCGATTTTTCCTTTTTCAAATTCTTCACCGCCGAAGAAAATAACGAACCAGGCATTTAATTTATTTGCTTCTCTCATTTGAGCTTTGACACTACGTTGCGAATAATCTTGTGCAACTAAAAAATTATTTCTTCTTAGCTTAAGAGATAACTCAGACGCCTTACCGGAAAGTTCCTTT
>JAENZU010000701.1 GCA_016841125.1 Melioribacter sp.
AGTAAAGAGATGACATTGCCGCCTCTTTCCCAAACTTTAAACCTTCATCTTTCATCCAGCAAGCTTTGTACAAGAGGTTGCGGGCAAGTTCAATTTTAAGTGCCATATCTGCTAACTTAAAAGAAATAGCCTGAAATTTTGAAATGGGTTTGCCGAATTGTTTTCTTTCCTTTGCATATTTTAATGCCATTTCGTAAGCGCCCTGCGCAAGGCCCAGACCCATAGCTCCGATAGATAATCTTCCTGCATCCAATGTACTCAGCATTATATGCGAGCCCTGCCCTATTTCGCCAAGCAGGTGATCTTCCGGCACACGACAATTATCGAAATACAACTGGGCAGTATCCGATGCACGCCACATCAACTTACCCTTCATTGGAATTGCTTTGAAACCGGGAGTTTTATTTTCAACAATTATAGTTGTGAATTCTTTACCGTGATCATCTTCTTTTGTAACAGCTTGCACTGTACAGCCAAGTGTAATCGGAGTTGAACCGTTCGTAATAAAAATTTTAGACCCATTAATAACCCAATCACCTTTTTCTTTTTTTGCCCTTGTTTCGGAACCTCTGGAATCCGAGCCGGCGTTTGGTTCGGTAAGTCCGAATGACCAGAGAGCATCGCCGGTACAGAGTTTGGGGAGATAATTCATTTTCTGTTCTTCACTGCCGACATAATAAATTGGACCAATTCCAAGTGAATTGTGTGCTGCTAAAGTAGCTGCATGGGAACCGTCAACCCGTGCAATCTCTTCAACGGCTATAATGTATGAAAGTGTATCGTAATTTGATCCGCCGTATTTTTCAGGCAGATTCATTCCGAATAATCCCAACTCACCCATTCTTTTAGTCAACTCAATTGAAAACTGCTCGGACTCATCCAAATGCTGAGCTTTTGGTTTAATCTCTCCTTCGGCAAATTCTCTAACGGTATTTCTTATCAGGTTATGTTCTTCGTTCAGGTTGAAGTCCATATTTGTCCCTTAAAAAGTTTTTAGGTCTTAATTAATAATTTTAATATAAATGAATTTTGAGAAATAAAAAAATTTGAATTATTGCGGTTTTTGAAATATTAGTATAGATACCCATTGCTCAATTGCTTAGCGATAAATGCTCACATTTTTAAGAAGAAATTTCCAGTAATACTTTTACTCTAATCTGGAATAAATAGTAGAGAGTTTTCACTCGTTTATTTTTGAGTTTTAAGATTCCTATTAACCAGGGTCTGAATCATCCTAATTATTCCTGTTAATCCTAAATTTTTTCCCATTGATAATTGTTTACCAAATATTTCGAACACCAGATCAGTGTTGATGCCGAGCAAAGTTTCGGCATCGGAACCGGAAAGTGACTCTTGAAGAATTGCACAAAGGGCTTTAGCGGAAATACCTTGAGGATTTTCAACAGCAAAATAAAGATCATATTTACCTTCGTTTTCAATGACCCAAACATAAGCTTCCGATTCACAATACTCTACTTTATTCTCTTTCGGAAAAGGTCTTTCAGCTATTGCAGACGGTACTTCTTCGAACTTTTCGCCGTATTCAATTCGAACATCAATGCGTTCGCTCTGTGTTGGGAAAAGCGAAAGAGTTTCTAAAACTTCATTTAATTTTTCGGGATATTTACTCATAACTTCTATTTTTATTTTTTTACTAACTGGGATAAGGATTTAAAATCCCCATCCCACTTATTTTTTATTTTTCTATTGGAGC
>JAENZU010000702.1 GCA_016841125.1 Melioribacter sp.
GAAAGGACTGAAGAAGTTTTAGAATTAATGCGCAATCTTAAAGAGCACGCGTGCGATATTATGACGATCGGGCAGTATTTACAGCCTACCAAAAAACATTTGCCGGTTGATAGGTATGTTACTTTGGATGAATTCAAAATGTATAAAGAAGAAGGCTTAAAAATGGGATTCCTCGCTGTTGAATCCGGTCCGCTTGTAAGAAGCTCATACCACGCAGATAAACATGCCCGCGATATGTGGAGTGAGTAACAAGAAAAACCCTAAGCATAAAACTAAGAATCTATAATAACGAGTATTTAGAGACGGGGCATGCCCAGTCTTTACAACTGTGCTAAAAATAGAAACTTTTATATCAATAATTCTGAAAAAGAACCCACCCCTTCATTTCCCCTCCCAAGAGGGGAAGGTTTTTTTTTACACAATTTGACTTAAACTATCTACTGATTTTTATCAGCACGCAACTTTAAAATAAAATCCCCTCCTTGGAGGGGTTGGGGTGGGTTGAGAACAATAATTTCCGCAATCTCTGAAACTAAATTATTGAAATCCAGATTTTAGGAATTTGGGTGTACCCCTATGATAATCAAGTAGGGGTCGAATATTTTCGACCCTAACAAAGTAGAACGATATTAATATGAAAACTCTCAAGGAGATTGTTCGAAAAATGCCGGGAAACCTTGAGGGTTATTTGTTCTTTTAACCATTCAGCAATAAAACAACTAAACAATTTTCCGCAATATAAGTTTCTCAATTTTCCGCTGAACTTTCTCAATAATGAAAAGCAAATCAATATCCGTTTTTTCATTCAACTAAAATGAATTTTAATAAGCAGAAAATGAGCATTAAACCAATTTATTTTTAAGTTAATTCTCTTTCGAGAAAAATCTTTTTTGGCACGGAAATTTTATGTATTTTCATGTTAAATAGGAATAGAAAAAAGACGTTTAATTTAAATTGTATCACAACATCCAAATATCGAAACTAGAAATTATCAAAAAAATTAATCTTGAGAAAAGGTTATTAAGCAAACTTAGTAGCCTTTTTTAATTTTAAATAGGAGAGATTCAATGGCAAAAGTAAAAGGGGATATCGTACTTGATATCGAAAAATGCAAAGGATGCGAATTGTGTATCGCAGCTTGTCCTCAAGAATCACTTGAGCAATCTCGCACGGTCAATTCCAAAGGATACTTGTATATCGTAAAAATTGAAGATAATTGTACCGGCTGCGTTAGTTGCGCTCTTGTATGCCCGGAAGGTGCGATAACTGTTTACCGGCAAACAGGAAATAAGAAAAAACAAATAGCAAAGATAGATAATGTAAATCAGGACACAACAATTACGGTGAACGAATGAGTGAATTTAAATTAATGAAAGGAAATGAGGCATTAGCTGAAGCCGCTATTCGTGTTGGTGCCGATGCTTATTTCGGATATCCTATAACTCCGCAATCGGAAGTTTTGGAATACCTCAGCAGAGAAGCTCACGCCAGAACCGGTATGGTAATTCTACAAGCGGAAAGTGAAGTTGCTTCAATAAATATGGTCTACGGTGCCGCCGGAACAGGTAAAAAAGTTATGACAAGTTCATCCAGCCCGGGGATGAGTTTAATGCAGGAAGGTATTTCATACATTGATTGTGCTGAACTGCCATGCTTGCTTGTTAATGTTAACAGGGGAGGTCCAGGATTAGGGACTATTCAACCGG
>JAENZU010000703.1 GCA_016841125.1 Melioribacter sp.
TCAGCGCTTTGGCAATCGGAGGTTTGATTCTCGGTTTGGTATTACGGCGGAAAGAAGAAGATACAGAGGATGAAACGAATAACTAAATGCTCGAAAAATTAAAACATTTACTTAAGCATTCATTCGTTTATAGTATTAGTAACGCTGCAATAAAAGCATCCGGTATCATTCTACTGCCGATATATTCTGCGAATCTTACGTTAGCAGAATTTGGCTCGCTGGGAATTATCGAAGTTACTATCGTAATATTAGTAGAAATTATTAATCTCGGTCAGGGTCAAGTGCTCGTGATGATGATTAACAACGATGAGTACAAAACTCAAAAGGGAGAAGTGTTTTTCACCGTCTTCATTTTTTCCGCGACTGTTTGTGCACTCTTTCTCGCAGTTGCTGAAATTTCGCTGCCTTATTTGGTGAATCTGATCGACAACCCTGAAGTTTACTACACTTATTTCCGATTGTCTATCTATGTAATTGTGTTGAGGATTTTATTTAATATTTTCATGA
Source organism: Melioribacter sp. (assembly GCA_016841125.1). GTDB lineage: Bacteria > Bacteroidota > Ignavibacteria > Ignavibacteriales > Melioribacteraceae > JAENZU01. Next base: position 508 of record JAENZU010000703.1, read on the forward strand.
GTAAAATTAGAGCTGACGAGAGGTCGGTTCTCTATTCCACGACAGGTGTTGTCAAGCTTCTTTTGATGTTAGGATTGATAACTTACTTTGTTGCATTTAATAATTATAAAGTCGAAGGAATTTTATATTCGTACATCATTGCCGAATCATTATTGCTGGTGGCACTTCTTCCATCAATGCTAAAACAAATGTTCCCGCGAATCTCCAAAGAATTCATTGTCGAGGCAGTAAAATTCGGCTTCCCTCTGATTTTCGGTTCTATATCTATGATGATGCTTAATGTTAGCGACCGGTACATAATTAAATATTTTCTTACAGATGAAGATGTTGGACTATACGATTTGGGTTACCGAATTGCAGGCACTTTGAATATGTTCGTTATTATGCCTTTTACGCTCACTCTTATGCCTCAAGCATATAAAATGTTTAAGAAGGAAGGGGATGTACGCTTTTACAGCAAAGTTCTGACTTACCTTACACTGGCACTTGTTTGGATCGGACTGGGATTATCGCTATTCTCAAAAGAGATAATTAAAACGCTTGCTTTAAATGTCAATTATTGGCCAGCCTATACAATTGTACCTATTATTGTCTTAAGTTATGTGTTTTTCGGTATGCGAATAGTTGCCGCACTGGGAATGTATCTCAAAAAAAACACAAGATATATCGCATTAACTACAACTGCAGCATTTATTTTGAATATAGTTCTAAACATTCTACTGATTCCGGTTTATGGCATCTCAGCTGCTGCATACTCAACTTTAATTTCGTTTTTGTTTTTATATTTGATTTCACTCTACTTTGGAAATATTTCTTATAAAATAAATTTTGAGCACTTTAAAATTTTTGCGGCTATTTTTGGGGGTTTATTATTTTATTTTGTTGCTGTAATTTTCAATGGGGAATCCACTGGAGTAAGGATTTCTATTAAATTATCCTTACTATTTCTATTTCCACCAATACTCTATCTCACAAAATTTTTTGAACCGATAGAGATTCAAAGAATTAAAGATTTTATTAAAAAATTTAACACAAAAAATAATTCGTAGTTTAGATGAAAATAATCAAAAGCGTTATTTGGGAATTTCTTAATAAATTAAAAATAGGCGGTGCTGTTGAAATATTTATCAGCGGACAATTAAAGCAAGATGGTTGGTTTACGAGCTTTACCAAAAAACAATCCGTTGATAGAAA
>JAENZU010000704.1 GCA_016841125.1 Melioribacter sp.
GATTTGCTTCCTGGCTGTTTACAATTGCCCATAATGTTGCCGTCGATAAAAGCAGACGTAAAAACTATTCTGAGCCGGTTGAGGATATTGAATCCTTTCAAGACGCAAAAAGTAACGACCCTTACGAAAAGCTTGTGGAAAAAGAAACTAAAGAGTTATTGGAAAGAGCGGTTATGAAACTGCCCGATAAGCAAAAGGAAGTTTTTCTGTTGAGAAAAAATGGTGAAATGACTTTTAAGGAAATTGCTGAATTAATGGATGAATCGATCAATACTGTATTGGGACATATGCACTATGCCGTGAAGAAACTTAGAACTGCAATCGAGGTAGAAAATGCAAAGTAGAAATTATTTAATAGAAGAGTTTGAAAAGGAAGTTTGGCTGTATCTCGAAGGTTCGCTTGATGAAGATAGAATAGAATTTTGGAATAAAAATCTAGAATCAAATAAAGAGTTGAAAAATATTTTAGAAAGAAATTTATCCATTCTTAATGAAGTTAAATACGCCCCTCAAACGTTGTCGAATGCCGAATATGAAAATATGATTAAGATCGCGGTTAAAGAATCCGGTCTTCAAAAAATTTCAAGTTTCATCAAAGATTCAATTTTACAAAATGACAACTATTTTCCAAAGATTGCGTTCGGCATCAGTTTGGTTATTGCAGCTATTATGTTTTCAATTATCAGTGAAAAACCCAATCCAATTAAAAGCGTTCCCGATGATATTCTGGCTTGGAACCCAACAGAATTTTCAGATAAAATTAAAAATGTCGAAAATTATTTTTATTCCATAAAACTTGAAGAGCAGAAAGAGACCGAGATACAGCAAACATCGGGGGATCAGTGGAATACAAATTATTATCAACTCGAATCGGAATTAGAATTAATTAAAAAAGAAATGGAAGATAATTCATTATAATCCAACGGAGGAATAAAATGTTCAGGAAAATTTTTATATCAATACTGCTGATTGGTCTTACACTATCGGCACAGGACTTAGGTAAGCTTGAAGGTAAGGTCACGGATTCAAAAACCAACAAACCCATACTGGGTGCAAACTTGCATCTTGAAGGCACTAAATTGGGAGCGGCAACTGTTGGAGAAGGAAAGTATTTTATCACCAAAATTCCTGCCGATAATTACAATCTTAAAGCGTCAATGCTGGGTTATAAAGATGTAGTAATAAATGATATTAAAATCGAAGCCGGCAAAACGAAACAACTGAATGTTGAGTTAAGTCCTAACTTCGAGAGATATTTCCCCAGAGATACAGAGGCTCTTTACAGGCAGCAATTAAGCGAAGAGGTCTTGGCAAAATTAGAATACATCAAGCAGAAAAATCAGCCAAAGTATAATGATCTTTTGAGGGAAGCTTATTTTAAAAATTCGCGTTCCCCCTTTTGGCACAAGGGAAATAAAGAACAGCATGAAAGACAAAATGCAATTTTAGAATTGGAAATTAAATCGGAATCTCTAGCGCTTGAATACGAAGATGCAGGCGGTGCAAAAAAAGAAAGTATCAAGAAGGATATGAAAACAGTATTGAGTGAGCTTTTTGAACTTAGAGAAAAGGATAGAAAAGAAGATGTTGCCCGTCTTGAGCAAGAGCTTAAGGAATTAAAAGAATCACTCCAGATTAGGGCAAACAAAAAGGATGAAATTATTAAGCGCCGTGTTGAAGAACTCCTCGGTGAAAATAA
>JAENZU010000705.1 GCA_016841125.1 Melioribacter sp.
GTCGATTCTTAGCTTTTCATTCCCGGATATTTTCTGCCGTATCTCATCGATAATACTTTTCAGCGTTTCACTATTGATCCGCATAATCATCGAATAAATATTCTTTAAATTGAATTCAATGGTGAAATCGACATTTAACAATTCTTTCAATATTGAGTATTTGTTTATTATTGCTTTGATTTGGTCGAAGGGTTTAAATCCTGCAATGGCATTTAGCTGATCAATCGCAATTGCTATTTCCGGTTTATGATTATTATCTGGATAATTAGTTGGATCCTTTTTGTGAAGAATTTCAGCTAATTTTTTATCGGGATGCGCCTGAATTGATAATGCCGCACGTGATGAGAGAACCTTTAATAAATATGGGAGTTCGGCGCCGAACTTTTTGAAGATCCGATTTCCCAAAATTTCTGCAGGATATTTCGTTATCAGTTCATCCAATCCAATTCTTTTATCATTTAATAATATTTCAGCGGGCGCTTTCGGATGTGCACCAATCCATAACTCTGCATAGGGCACATCTATTTCGGTGTTTATCCCCAACAATTTTGGTATTATTGCGGACTCTCCTTTCATTCCCCATTCATAGTATTGAATTGCAGGATACAGTTTATAAGCTTTTGGTCTTATGTTTTCCATTCAAATAGCAAATTACTTCATAAAAAACTAATATGAAATTTAATCGAATTAGTCATTAGAAATTTTAAAAAGTGAATGATAGCCAAGATTTATTTTTTGATTTCATAATCTTATATCATTAGTAAATTAATCGGTTGTTAGAAAATTCTAACATCTTACCTCATCTTTCTTTTCACACCAATGTAATTTCTTAATCGTAACAGACTAACTTCAAATACCGCACTTATGACTTATCTTTTTGTCAGTTTTATTATTAAGTTTGTTAATTAATTTTCTTCAATTTTAATTTGATTATTTATGATTTTTACCGAACTCAAAATTATACTTTTTATGGTTTTAATTTCATCAGCATGCTTTGCACAAAACGGTATAGTGATAACAAAATATTCAAATGGTAATATAGCCGCAGAGCTTTCATTTGTGAATGACGTTTATGACGGCACCAGTTATTGGTATTTTGAAAACGGTTATGTTAGTGTAGAAAAAACATTCAGCAGAGGAAAATTAAACGGCTGGCTCCGTGAGTATTATCCTACCGGAATTATTAAGGAAGAAAAGTATATTTCGGACGGTAAATTAGATGGGCAATTAAAACTCTACTATGAAAACGGCGGACTTCAAAAAGTGATGAAGTATAATAACGGAATACTCGAACGTGTAACAGAGGTCCCTTTCGATGTAAATTATCAAGCTCCAATTGCTGCCGAACGATCAGGAATCAGAAAGAAAAAAAATGCCGATGAATCTGATGAAATTTTATGCGACGTTGATATTTGCCCGGAACCGCTCGGCGGTAAAAAAATTATTTATGATAATTTAGTTTATCCCGACGCGGCAAGGCTTTACGGACTTCAGGGAGAGGTGATGCTCTTGGCTACAATAGATGAAGCCGGTAGAGTCCGGAACACTCAAATAATAAAGGGTTTAGAACTAGGTTGTTCCGAAGCCGCAGAAAATGCAGTTAGAAAAACACGATTCACGCCCGGCATTGTTAATAATAAGCCGGTGGTCTCAGATGCAACAATCAGAATAAAATTTCAATTGGATAAACCCGCCGA
>JAENZU010000039.1 GCA_016841125.1 Melioribacter sp.
ATATTAGTCGATTTGTCATCCCGACAGCTGTCGGGATGACAAATTTGGGATAAAAAAAAGCATCTTAAAAATATAAGATGCTTTTTGAATGTAATCAATAAAAACAAAATTGCCGGCTAATTACTAGAATCTATATCCAATTGATAAAATGAAATTGTGCTGGTTAATATCCTGATAGGTTCTGGAAACATTGAACGAATAATTATCACCGATATTCTTCCACCATCCGTATGCATAACCGACATCTACTGCAACGCGGGAACTTGCAATGAATCCAATACCGCCTGTCAAATATTTTTTATCGAAATCTGTCGGATCTCTATCGAATGGAGAAGGATGGTAAATGAAGCCTCCGCGGAGTCTAATATTACCAACGGGAACGTTGTATTCCAATCCTGCGCGTAAATTTAATACCGTTCTAAAAATATCTTTAATTTCTTTGTTCTTATCGCTGGTGTAGCTTTTTGGTAAACCGTCTGTGAATTCCATTTCGGTATAGTCAATAACTTGAGCTTCCGCGCTTACGATAAGTGAGTAGATATTTATTGAACCGCCGCCGGTGAATTCGTACGGAGTATTTATATCATATTCATATTCGTCGTTTACAGCCGGATCAACATCGTAGCCACCATCATTAGCAAAATAGGAAGCGCCTCTAACATAATATTGTTCTTTTAAAGTAAACATTGTAGGGAATTTTACAGAAGCACCTACTCTTGCAATATCCTTTATGTTGTAGAGGAATCCAACTTTAAAATCCCAACCGGAAATATCCCATTCAATGATATCGTTCAAATAGAAAGTGTTAAAATCCGCGGTGATCGGTTCGTTCGGATCTAGCAGAAAATTAGCACCATATTTATTTTGCGTATCGTCTTCGTAATATTCACGGTCTCTTTTATACGAACCGCTGAATAAATTTAAAGTTGCGCCGACATAAAAATCCGGGGCTGCTTCAACCGCACCGGATAAAGCCCAGGCACCTATGCCCCCCTCTTCCAAAATAGTACCGCTCTGATTCAACATTCCATTAATGCGTGTTGTATCTTTCAAATAGTTTGCTGAATTATCATAAAGAGGATAGCTCAAACCAAGGTTATACGCAATATCATCGTTAACTGAAGTCAGATCCTGTATGTAAGAATTATTGCCGTTATTGAATCCGTCGAATTTAACAGATCGGTTAAAGTCTTTTAATTTGTTGTAGCCGATGGCAAATACCATGCTTCCCCTAACTGTAGGAAAAGGAAAAACAAATCCTGCCTGTCTTAGTGATGTATTGCTGATATCTGTTTTTGTATTTGTATTAAAAAAAGAAGCGTCATTGTTGAATGATACATGACCAATACCGCCTGAGAATTCCAAAGTTTTTATCAAGCCTAATCCTGCCGGATTAAAAATTGTAGCCGAAAAATCATCGCCGACTGCCGTGAAAGCATTTCCCATTCCTAATGTACGGGCACTCGAACCCAGTCCGGGTGTACTCAATCTCAACGCATCATTAAAATTCTGAGCTTGGAGGCTAATTAAAAATAATATCATTACAAATATTAGAGTGAATTTAATCTTCATCTTTTTTTCCTGGAATTATTAGATCTTTCACCGCTGTTGTTTCTTGTTGAAGAACCGTTGTCACTTCTGGTTGAACCGTTAGTTCTTGATTTTGAAGCTGTTTCATCCGTAGATGAAGCCGGTGGTGCAGAAACCGACGGCGGCGGTAAATTGATTACAGACGGACCTCCAATTAAAATAGGTCTTGGCGGGTGATATTCATCCATAGCAAATGTAGTATCCGAGCTGGAATAACCACTGCTGCTTGAGGATACAAATTCATATGAGTCCCACCAAGGTTCGGGATTGTAATAATCATAAAGATCGTAAGTAGAATAGAGATAATATTTATTTTGTGCGTAAGCGTAATCATCCTCGTTGACCGGGATAAGCTTTTTATACTCTTCAACTTCGGTGGAAGAATGACAATCGAAACAGTTATTCTGAACATTCAATTCCTGAACACGCAGTTTCCCGTTTTCAGAAGAGATATAAACATCGGGATGCGAAGAGACCGTGTAGCATCCCGATAAGAGTGCAACTAAAAATGAGACGGGTAGAATCAATTTCTTCAACATGTTATCAATTACCTTCTGCTTTTGCCGCTGCTGCTGCTACTTCCTCTGCTGCTGCTTGAACTTCCTGAACTCCTTGATGAACTGCCTGAACTTCTGTTAGAACTGCCTGAACTTCTTGGAGTATAGGATCTGGAAGGAGTGCTGTTAGATCTCGGTGTATAAGATGATTTTGGTCGGCTATTGCTTTTCGGCTGACTGTAACTTGACTTTGGTCGGCTGTAGCTCTTAGGTGCAGAGTTTGATTTTGGTGTTACTTTATATCCTCTACTTCTTGAATTTGAACTCGGGCGCTTATATGAGCGGGGAATTGGAATTCGTTTACGCGGAGCTACATTTTTAGATTTCGATTTTTCAGAACTGCCGTCGTTCGCTCCACTCACTCTGTCTTTGTCCGCTGCACGTGATTTTGGCGTAAGATTCGGAATTTTCCTTCTTCCATCAACTGCGTTACTCCTTCGTGACGAACTTGGGACTCTTCCTGTAAAAGTTCTGCCTTTATTCTCTTTATCAATTTTATCTCTCGAAGTTGTGGCTCTTCCTGCAGCAGTTCCGCTGCCGTCGTTTGCAACACCTGATCTTGTCGCAGTTGTTCTGGTTGGTTCATTCTGGCCAGCTATTCTTTTTCTATCTGTTCCACTTCTGTCGGTACCGCCTGATCTCACGGTTGTTGATGGTCTCCCGACATCATCGCGTGTTCTGCCGCCGGTATCAGTTAATCTTGATGACCGTGTTCCTCTTCCACCGCCGTTATTGCGTGTGGCGTAGTTGTTTGTTCTGTATTTGTATTTAGTGGTATTATTATAACCGTAATAGTTGTAACCGTAATATGGTGTGTACCAAGAATTCCAATAATAACCGTAGTTCCACCAGGATGGGTAATAAACAAATGTTGGGTAATAATACCAATCCCAATAGTCCCAATAGTAATGATTCCAATCCCAATAATTATAACCAATATAGATAGATGAGCCGGGATAATAGCCCCAGTAATAACGTCTGTAGTTGGGTCTTACTCCGTAATCATCATAATAATAATTGTTGCCTTCGCTCCCATAGGAAGTTTCACCATCGCGATAAGGGGACTCATCTTCGTAATAATATTCTTCATCCGCATAATAAGTTGAGTCTTCTTCATCGTAATAATAGTTTTCTGTCGCCGGCTGATCGTAATAATCATCAGACGGTTTATAATCGCGGTCTCTCACAGCAAGTTGTGTATAACACCCTGTGAAAGAGACTACGATAAATAATAATATAGAAGTTATATAAAATTTCATGACAAGTACCTCATTTGTTGCACTAACTAATGTATATTTAACAAAAATGATGCCCATAAAAAAGGTCAAAAATGAAGCTTACAGCCGGGCAAATTGTAATTTATGTTCAGTAATCTAAACTTTAGTGTATAAAATTTTATACAGTCTAGAAAATTGCTTTGATATATTCAACGAAAATAGCTCTATCCGCGCCGTTGCTGTTAAACTTTTTATTGTGCAGAAGATTTCTTAAATCAACACCAAAAGTAAATCCGTCGCCGAAAGACATTCTAAATCCCATATTCAAATAGCCGTTTTCTTCGCCGAGTGCCTGTGAATCATTATCATTGAACCCTAGATCGTATTCTATTACGAATGACGCACTGCTGCCGAGCGTTTTTTCCAATCCAATCCTTAAATTCGGGTCTCTGTCTTTATCTTTATTTTCGAGTGAATAGTTAATTACACCATGAACACTCAGGTAACCGAGGAACTCAAAATTTTTAGCTGCGGCTGCAAAAAACCCAGGCGATTTAATTTCGAATCTATCGAGGCTGTCCACGTAATCCCCTTTTCCTTGGGAATCGAAACCGACTGCGATTGCAGGTAAAGAGGTAGTTTCGTCGATTATTCTGTACCTCAAATTAACGCCGGGCAGCTTGTACCAATCAATACGTCCTGTGCCAATTATATTAGAACCGCCGTAAGAAATTCCAAAACTAAAATTTTCAAAAACACCAACCTCAATTTTGCTGCTGACAACACCAACAGGAATAACATCCACGGTTACCCCGACATATCCTTTCTCAAGAATTCCAGCAGTCGGCATATCAATTAATGATCTATACTCATATTTCGCATTTGTTCCCGGAGTTCCCTGAGCATATATCTGCAAATTTGCAAATAGTATAAAGAATGTTACGATTATCTTCATTTTCATTTTTCCTCAGTGTTTATGGGAATTTCAATTATATTTTCAAAAAGTGAATATTTTGATTTTACCAATAGTTTAATTTGCTGATCTCTTCGATTCAATTTCAATTTAAACGAATTCTTATTTTCTATTATTTTATCAACAGCATCTTCGCCTTCTAAAACAGTAACGGCAAAATCAACATGTCTGAATCCAATTTCCCATCCGAAAGAATTTAACGGGATTAATCTAACCTCAAATTCGTTTGGCGATTCATTCGATTCATTTAATTGAATCTTAACTTCGTAAATGTTAAATGCAAAATAGCTGATAAAAAAAAGAACACCAATAATTATGATAACGATAAAAAGAATGTAAAATATTTTCGGCAAATGTTAGTTCCGCTTAATCAAAAATCCGTCTTTTGAATCTTGAATGATATAGCCAAGTTCTGAAAGTTTATCTCTTATTAAGTCTGCCGATGTGAAATCTTTTTTAGACTTCGCTTCCATCCGGATACTTCCGATTAATTTTAAAACAGATTCCTCAATATCATCAATGTGGGATGAAGGCAATTTATAAGTTGTGCCGGCTTTCCCATCTTCCAAAACAATATTAAGATTTGCCAATTCATTTCTAATATTATCGGCTGTCGAATAATCTTTTTTCTCTTTCGAATTATTTCTAAGTTCGATCAATAGATCAATTAGACCTTCATCGAATGAATTTGATGAAATTGTAAGCTCGGAAAAATCTAATATTCCTAAAACATCTTGCGCAGTTTTTTGCAAATACTCTTTGGCAGATTTGAAGTTGTTCAAAGGTAAATTTTCATTATCTGCAATGAACCGGTTGAAGTCCCGCACGAAATCAAATATTGCTGCAGCTGCCTGGGGTGAATTAAAATTGTCATCCATCGCAGATTCAAATTCGCTGTAATATTTTTTATAATCGAAATCGATCTCGGCATCATCGTTCGAATTTGAGTTCATTTCCCGCTCAATTCTTTCAGCCAAATTATTAATCTTTTCTAATCCCTTTTGAGCCGATTGAATAAGTTCCTCACTAAAATTAAGCGGACCACCGTAATGAGTTTGGCTGAATAACAATCGAATGGTTTGTGCAGAATACTTTTTAAGAATTTCCCTAGCCGTAAAAAAATTACCTAAGGACTTTGACATTTTTTCATTTTGAATATTGAGAAAACCAAAGTGAATCCAATATTTAACAAACTGATGACCAGTTGCAGCTTCGCTTTGCGCTATTTCATTTTCATGATGCGGGAATATCAGATCGTTGCCGCCGGCGTGAATATCTATCGTTTCCCCTAAATGTTTTGTGCTCATAGCTGAGCATTCAATGTGCCACCCCGGTCTTCCTTTTCCCCACGGACTTTCCCAAAAAGGTTCTCCCTCTTTAGCTTTTTTCCACAATGAAAAATCTAGAGGGTTCTTTTTTTCAACATTTATTTCAACTCTTGAGCCGGACTCGAGATCCTCAATTTTTTTGCCGCTTAATTTTCCATAACCGTTAAATTTTGACACATCATAAAAAACATTGCCATCAACATTATAAGCCGAACCTTTTTCTTCAATTTTCGAGATCAATTCAACAATGTCTTCAATATGTTCGGTAGCTCTTGGAAAAACATCAGCCGGTTTCATTTTTAATTTAAGCGCATCTTCCAAAAATGCGTTTGCAAATTCTTCCGCAACTTTGCCGGATGGCACTTCCTGCTCAATCGATTTTCTGATTATCTTATCATCAACATCGGTAATATTCATAACATATTTTACATTAAAGCCCTTGTATTCAAGATATCTACGGACTATGTCTCCCATAATAAAAGATCTTGCATTCCCAATGTGGAAGTAATCGTAAACGGTTGGACCGCAAACATAAATTGTAACGTTTGGCGGGTTTTTAGGAATAAACTCTTCTTTCCGTTTGGTCAGGGTGTTATAAATCTGCAACATAATCTCCAAATTCTTCAAACGGAAATATACAAATAGAACAATCCTATATCAATTAACAAAAGCAACTGATTGATAATTGTCGGGACGAAATTTATGGAGTCTACTGAAATAGTTAAAGTGTCATTGCGGTGTAAACCGGAATCCACTAATTTTCCATCAGATTCCCGCTTTCGTGGGAATGACGGCGAAGAGAGATTTATTTATTAAAAGGTTTCTTTGTAATTATTCTTGATAAATAATATTGTATTTATTGATCAGCCTGTGAATCGAGCGGCGGTCTAGTCCGCAGTCTTCCGCCGTTCGTGTAACATTGCCGTCATTTTTTTTGAGGTAATAAGTTAGGTACTCAACCTCAAATCGTTCCAATAATTTATCGCGTGCATCTTTATAACTGAGGTGCATCATTTGTTCCTCAAGTCTGGAAGAAGATTTGGTATTTGCCAACGGTATATCGGATTCATGAATAATATTTGAGGAAGAAAGAAAATAAGCCCGTTCAACCATGTTCTGAAGTTCTCTTACATTGCCCGGCCAGGAGTAGGATAAAAGTGCTTTCATTGCATCTTCCGAAAACTGCCTCGGCGGTCGGTCGTCGCGGTTACATAATTCTTTCATAAAGTGTTTGCTGAGTGGAATTACATCTTCAATCCGATCCTTCAACGGCGGAATTTCAATTTGGATTGCATTCAAACGGTAAAAAAGATCTTTCCTAAATTTCTTTTCTTCAACCGCTGTTTCAAGATTTTTATTTGTAGCGGCAATAATTCTAACATCAATTTCAATTTCCTTTTGACCCCCGACACGGCGTATCTTTTTCTCTTGAAGCATTCTTAAAAGTTTTACTTGAAGAGCCTGGCTCATATCGCCAATTTCATCAAAAAAGAATGTGCCGTTATTTGCAAATTCCAAAAGTCCCGGCTTTGTTTTCACCGCACCGGTAAAGGCTCCCCTTTCATGACCAAACAATTCACTTTCAAAAAGATGTTCAGGGAGCGCACCGCAATTTACAGGAACAAATGGATCTAAACTGCTTTTGCTCAATTTGTGTATTGCGCGCGCTATCAATTCTTTACCCGTACCGCTTTCACCGGTTATCAACACGCTCATTTTTCTTGATGCAACTTTGTTGATAAGGTCTATGATCTGCTGCATTTTATCACTTTTATAAATTATTCCCTCAACTACTTTTTCGTCACTGTCTTCTTCACTGCCGGTTCTGCTTTGGCTCTCATAAAAAATTCTATCTATCGATTCAAATAATTTTTTAGATGTAAACGGTTTTTCCAAAAAATCGAAAGCTCCTTCTTTCATTGCTTCAACGCTTGCTTCTATTGTTCCATAGCCTGATATCATTAGAACTTCAGTTTCCGGACTCGACTTCTTGATAAACTTTAAAATATCCAGCCCGGTTACTTCTTTCATTTTCAGATCAGTAATAACGAGATCAAATTTTTCTTTCTTCAATATTTCAAGAGCTTCATTAGGATCATAAACCGAACTAATTTTAAAATCTTCGTAATGAGATAAAATTTTCTGAAAACTATTAAGCATATCTATTTCATCATCAATCAATAATACTCTTTTCATGCCTTACCATTAATTTTTGGAAAAAATATTTTGAACTTTGTACCCTCACCTTTTTTGCTTTCGCACTCAATTTTTGCTTTATGGTTTTTGAGAATATTACTAACAATATAAAGACCCAGCCCTGTTCCTTTTTCGCCGGTTTTGGTCGAATAAAAAGGAGAGAATATTTGATCGAGCATACTTTCCTCCATCCCAATTCCATTATCGGCAACAGAAAGCAAAATTTTATCCTCTCTGCTTTTTAATTCAATTGTTATTGTACCGGAATCTATTATTGCATCGGCGGAATTGTTAACGAGGTTCGTTATCACTTGATCAATTTGTGTCGGATCGGCTAAAATTTTATCATCCTCAATATCAATCTTTTTTTCAATTTTTATGTCACGCTTTTTCAGTATTGGATTAAAAATACCCAACGAATCGTTCACGATTTCAGTTAGGGAAACTTCCCGGAAATCTTTTGATAACTTTTTACTATGCCTCAAAATATTTTTGGTGATTGCCGAAACCTTTCCTATTTGATTAAAAATTACATCGAGATCTTCCGAGTATTTTTTTAGCTGGGAATTATTCAACGATTCTAACTGCAGATAATCTGCGCGGGACATTATTATCGCGGTGTGATTATTAATTTCGTGGGCAACTTGAGCCGTCATTTCACCAAGTGTCACCAACCTATCGGCATGCCTAAGCTGCTCAAAGTGAAACTCTTCTATTTTTTCCTGAGATAATTTCAACTCGGAAACCATTCTATTAAAATGACGCTCCAAAATTCCAAACTCATCAGGTTTTACTGCAGGAAGCCGGTAATTCAAATTACCCCTTTCAATTGCATCAACGGCAACAATAAATTTCTGCAGCGGTTTATTTATGTAGAAATTAAAAATTATGTAAAACCCAATTATTAGAATTAGTGTAGTACTTATGCCGAGAAACATGAAATGATAAGTTCCGGTATAAAATTTAGATTCGGCTCTGGTCAGGTCTGTATCAATATCCAAAAATGCAATTACAGGCTCGGTACCATGACAAGGCTGACATTTTTCTTCATTTTCGATCGGTTCAAACGCAACATAAAATCCGTCGGGGTCACTTAAAGAAATTTTTCTTTTCGGAATCCCCCCCCTGCCCACATCAATATGACGCGGAGTTAAAACTTGAATAAATTTGCCAACTTCATCAATTTCGGATGATTGGGAAATCAATCCTTTTCTATCAAAGATTCTAACATGTTCAATATTCTCTTTACTAGAAATTTGTTCAACAATCAATTGAACATCTTTTTGGAAACCCAGCATCATCGCATTTATCAATGCATAGTTCATCATATCAAGCGATGTTTCCAGCATTTCAACAGATCTTTGATGAAAATTTTCTTTGAATTGAGAGATCAAAAAGAAGAACGGAAGACCTACACTCAGCATTATAAAAAATACTGTGAGAAAAATAAATTTACCTTTAATGGTTCTAAACATATTCACCAATTGTTAAAAATAAGACTCGAAGTTATATTATTTTACTTTGTTATCCGAAAATAGAAAATTTAATTTTAATAAACCATATCACAAATTCAGACAATTATTGCGGCGGGAGCTGCGACACGGTTGTCCCACTGCGACACTGCCGTCACATATTTTTCAATTTTATTTAGCCGACTTTGTTTAGAATGAAAGTTCATCAATAAAGTTATACTAGCATAACTGTTAAAACTATTAGTATTTAATCCCAACCTCGATTTTCTTTTACTGATTTTGGAATCAAGACGCGCCGAAGTCGCGCAAACCCCGGAAAATATTAGTCGATTTGTTACAATCCCGATACTTTATGCGCTGAGTTTTTTGTCGCAATAATGTCTCACTGGGACAAGCTTAACACACTTTTACTAACCATCATTTATTACACCAATCTGTAGAGCAAGGGGATTGTACGTTTTTCGTCTATTTTCGAACTATTCATTAAAATTTTCTAATAAAAAACAGTTTCATTTTATGGCACAAGGATTGCTTTGATATTAGTGTCAGAATTAAAATGGATATGAAACTACTTTTACTTACAAATGACTTAGAAATTAAAAAGATCTTCGAAAGTGAAGATTTGTCATCTAATCAGTTGATGTTTTTCGAAAATCAGAACCCGCTTGAAATTTTATCTTTTGCATGTAACGAACGCCCTTCACTTTTAATATTAGATGACGATTTTGTAACTCCTAATTCTGCACAGATCATTAAATCAATCAAAAACTTGTGTAAAAATATTGCTGTTATTTTTATTACATCCGATACCGGCTTAGATTTAGGCAGGCAGGTAAGTCAATTGGGTATTCAATACTATACGATTAAACCGATTTCAAGTGATGAAATTATAGATTCTGTAAATTCAATTATTAAGCTTAAATCTGCATAAAATGGAAGCAATTAAAAAAAACCGTACTGAAATTTTTGAAATGATATTAAATAAGTATTTAACAATAAAAATAAGTGGGAAAGTTTCCCGTAAAAAAGACAAATGAACCTAATAATCAACAAACTTGGAGGATGTATGAAACATCTGTTACGTATTCTCGGACTTCTACTATTAGCGGCAAGCTTTACGCATGCACAGGAAGCCAGAATTGTTATTGAACCGGTTACACCGCATCAATTAGAAACCTCAGGATTGGATGTACTTACCAATTCAGTTTCTGCCGGTTTAAGAATTGTTCCTAAAGGAACTTATGTTTATTTATCAGCAGAAGATATCGACGA
Organism: Melioribacter sp.; assembly: GCA_016841125.1. Classification (GTDB taxonomy): domain Bacteria; phylum Bacteroidota; class Ignavibacteria; order Ignavibacteriales; family Melioribacteraceae; genus JAENZU01. The sequence continues at coordinate 10,606 of JAENZU010000039.1, forward strand.
ATTTGCAGCGATAACATCTGCTACATTTACAATTACATTAAAACCATCCGGATCTACAGCAACAGTTACACCATTTAACGATTGGATATATTTCTTAGCAGATATGGCTGGTGAATATAAAATCAATCTTTCTATGACAACCGCAAGCGGTACCGACGATACAACAATGTCTGTTTATGCCGCATCTTATGTTGGTGTTGGTAACTTTGAAGGAGTTGCTGCTTCTTTCCCGCAATGTATGACTTGCCACGGTGGGAGTCCTACTTTCACAAATATTTTCGACAGATGGAAAGTTTCGGGACATGCGCAAATATTCAAATATGAAATTACTGAAGGCGCCCCTTACTACAGCACTAGCTGTATGAAATGCCATACCACCGGTTACGATCATAATGTAGCAGCCAGCAACAACGGTTTTGATGATGTAGCTGCTAACTTGGGTTGGGACTGGAATAACTTCCCTCATCCTGATGCAGGTAACTGGGATTCAATAGCAACACACTATACCGGTCTTGCAAACTTTGCAACAATCGGCTGCGAAAACTGTCACGGTGCAGGTAGCCAGCATACTTCAATGGGCGGTAACACTGCCAGAATTCAGATAACAAATGAAGTTGGTGTTTGTGCTCAGTGTCATGACGAACCTTGGAGACACAACAGATATGCTCAGTATGAAAACTCTACCCACGCTGAAGCAGTATGGACTGGTTCATTTGCACAAGGTACTTCTTCGCAGAATAACTCTCTAAGCAATTGTATCCGTTGCCATGATGCCCTTGGCTTTATTAACTTCACCAAAGGCGAAACTACAAATACTACAGGTATGAGAAAAGCAAATCACGTTTCTATTACTTGCCAAGCATGCCATGATCCTCACGGAAATGCTAACGAATATTCAATTAGAAGCACTCCTGCCGGATCCGATACTTTAGGTGACGGTTATTCATATACTGCTGTTGGGGGTAAAGGTCAGCTTTGTATGAACTGCCACAAAGGTAGAAGAGATATGGAAAGCTATACTGCAGGCGGCGTTACCTCATCACATTGGGGACCTCACCATTCAACACAAACAGACGTATTCTTAGGTATGAGCGCTGCTGAATTCGGTCTCGGATCATATTTGAGCAGTTCACATAAATTTGCTGTTGGCGATGCTTGCGTTGATTGCCATATGGTTGCCACTGTTGATACCGGTAATGTAAACAGAGATAAAGTTGGTCAGCATAGCTTTAAACTTTACAATCCGGATACTGATTATTATCATACTGTTGGCTGTACAAACTGCCACGGTCCAAAAACAAGCTGGGACGATTTCGAAGCTACTGCAGATTATGACGGTGACGGTACTATCGAAAGTATTCCTCAAGAAATTGCAGGTCTAGAAACATTGTTAAGAATAGCATTACCTCCAACCGGAGTTGATGATATTGACTGGCAGCAAATTCAGACTCTTAATGTTCTATCTATAAATCAAGCTTATTGGAATTACATGTTAATTCACTATGACGGCAGCGGCGGTATGCACAATGCTAAATTTGCAATTGATGTATTAACCAGAACTATCGAAGCTATCGGAGGTGTAATTCCAGTTGAACTTATGTCATTCAAAGCTGAAGTTAGCGGCAGTGTTGTTGACCTTACATGGGAAACTGCAACCGAAACTAACAACAGCGGATTCGAAATTGAAAGAATGGTTAGCGGAAGCTGGTCGTCAGCAGGATTTGTTGACGGTGCCGGAAACTCAACTACCTCAAAAACTTATACTTTCAGCGATAATTTGAGTGGTATAGTTAATAGCGGAAACGTTACATACAGAATTAAACAAATCGATTATGACGGAACAACTAACTACTCTAAAGAAGTTGAAGTTGAAATTATTGCCGGACCTAGTGTTTATGAGTTATCTCAGAACTATCCAAACCCATTCAACCCATCAACTACTATTAAATACTCCTTACCATTCGACAGTAATGTAAAGATCACAGTATTTAATATTACAGGTGAAGTTGTTACCGAATTAGTAAATACAGTTCAGAGTGCAGGATATCAAGAAGCTCAATTCAATATGCAATCAGGTAATTTAGCTTCAGGTATCTATTTCTACAATATGGAAGCAAACTCAGTTGACGGAACTCAATCGTTCACAAAAACAATGAAGATGCTGCTCCTCAAGTAAGAAGTACTCAAAATACTTTTGTAAAAAGCCCGGCTTTTCAGTCGGGCTTTTTTTTTGCTGATAGCCTCAGATTTCTTTGAAAAATAAAATACTAAGCTATACGATGAGCAAACTACAATTATGCTCTTTTTCAAAATACTAGTCTTTAAAATAACTCCCTTCAATCGGAGGTGGTTGGTTTACCCGCCAGTTTTTGAGGCGGGGGGTGGGTTCAGAATAAAAATTCCCACAATCATAATTCCAATTCTGATAATTGAGGTTTTGGGAATTTCGAATGCGACTTCCTTCAAGGTATAAAAAATATATTTTTGAATTTGTTTCCTTGAAGGTATTGAAGTGCTAAAATCCTCAAGGAGAATTGTTTAAAATTGCCGGGATACCTTGAGGAATATTTGTTCATAAAGACAACTCATCCCCCTGTTTCCCCCTTCTCTTCCAAAGAGAAGGGGGCCGGGGGGTTGAGTTCGAAAAAGTTTAATTTATCCCTGATTGTTCATTAGGAAAATTTATCAATAACGTGATAGCTGCATAACTTGTCAAATAATAAGTATTTAATCCCGACATCTGCCGGGAAGACAAATTTGGGATTATTTCAACTGGAAAAAAGAAATGATCTTATTTACAATATTTTCAAATTTGCCGGAATGTTTTTGCTGCTGCTGCAATGTGAGTTTTTCAATATTAGATGATTGACGTTCGGATATTACTTTTCCAAACTCCTCGGCTAAAACTGTTCTTTGTTCCAAGATTGGAGAAAGAGAAGTTTTGTCAACTTCGAACACGAGAGATTCCGAACGTGATTTGATACTTGCGGAACGGGGCTCTCCAGTAAGCAGGGACATTTCACCGAAGAAATCACCGGGTGTAAGTTTACCTACTTGAATTTCCTCACCATCTTCACTTTTTACAAAAACATCTAAAATACCTTCAACAAGAATATACATCGAATCCCCTTTTCCATTCTGGGCA
>JAENZU010000706.1 GCA_016841125.1 Melioribacter sp.
AGTGGATACAAGTATGGAAAGATATACGTTACCCAATGCGTATACCCAACATGCTGAGCAGAAGGTATTTTAATATTCGGCTGGAATACAGGTTCTAATACTATTAGAGAATATTCATGTCAGTCAGAATACGGTTGAGGAGTTCTCTTCTAAACTTAAGTTTTACGTTCGATTCATCGGCGTTAAAATTCAGTACAAAGAAAAATAAATTCTCAGCCTTTTCAACATACCCGACGTACCAGCATACGTAGGAGTCTTCACCTAATCTGGCGGTTCCGGTTTTAGCCCGCATTATATAATTATCGGTTGAGTCAACTACTAAAATATCCTTAACTATTTCAATAGATCTCTTTGAAACCGGAAGGCTCTCATCGTAAAATTTTCTTAAAAAATCTAATTGCTGCATCGGTGTAATTCTTAAATCCCCCGAAAGCCAGAATAGATCAATACCGCCGCCGATGTTTTTGTTTCCGTAGTCTAGAATATCTACATAATGCTGCATCTGCTTTTCACCAACTTGCCGGGCTAATTCCTGGTAATAAGGAACAACAGAATATTTTATTGCGGAACGAAGTGTGTGATCACGATTCCATTCGTCAATAGACCTTTTTGTGCTGTCCCATTTCCAAAGATGGTCAGCATCTTTTATCACTCCGGTTTCCAATCCGATAATGGAGTTTGGAATTTTGAAAGTGGATGCGGGCATAAATTCTTTGTTGCATCTTTCGATATTATATTGATAGAGCGATTCGTTCTTGTTATCATAAAGAATAAATGCGGCATTCAGAGAATCAAAATATTTACCGAAATCAACTTCCTTTATTTGTGCCCTATCCACTGAAATAAAAGAGGTAGTAATAATTAAGGATATTAAAAGTTTTTTCATCTTAATTTTTATTTTTAAATGATTGAATAAATTTTTTTGTAAAATCTGAAAGTACAAGTCTGCCGCTCAATTCGGCGCGACTCTCAAGCAGTTCGTCCCATTTGTTTGTTCCGTCCCAAAATATCTTTTTCAATTCGCTCATTGCTTCCGGGCTGCAAGCTGAAAGTTTGTGTACAATTTCATTTACGGCTTCGTCTAGCTCGTGTTGGGAATCGTATAGTTTTGTGTAAAGACCTTTTGATAGTGCCCACGCGGCAGTCCGCCAATCGTGGTCAATAGACATTTCGGTGAAAGCCGCTTTCCCGATTTTCCTTTCGACCGCAGGTCCTACAACGAAAGGACCTATTCCAAGCGCTAACTCACTTAATTTAATTGAGGCTTCTGATGAAGCAATAACGTAATCCGATGCGGCAATCAACCCGACGCCTCCGCCGACTGCTTTGCCCTGCACGCGGGTTACAATAAATTGGGGAGTTTTTCTCATTGTATTTATTACGCGGGCAAAGCCCATAAAAAATTCTTTCCCGCTTTCGTAATCTTTAATCTCAATCAATTCATCAAACGAAGCGCCGGCACAAAAAGCTTTTTCTCCTTCGCTTTTTAAAAGAATAACTTTAACGTTATTATCTTTACTCAGATTCGAAAATGCTCCGGCAAGTTTTTTTAAGATTTCCGAGGGAAGCGAATTGCTTTTTGGATGGTGAAATGAAATAGTCGCAGATGATTCTTCTATTTTAATTTCGACGAATCCTTTATCCATTGTAATCCCTAACGTTTTGATTATTTAATAATATTGGAAGA
>JAENZU010000707.1 GCA_016841125.1 Melioribacter sp.
GGACCCTGAAACTTTTCGATAAAAGAAATGAAGCTGTAAAACTCTTCGGTGCATTTTTAATGGGAACGCTGCTGAGCTTTTTCTACATTTTATTTTTCGACTCTTTTACAATTGCGGAACCGATCTATCTTTTAGGCGCGGTTTATATTGGTTTATTCGAAATGGGGATCACTTTTTATTTTTGGATGATGGGGCTTCAGTTAAGTGAAAATAAAGCGAAAACGTCAACACTTGCATATTTGGCACCCTTCATTTCATTTGTTTTTATTGCTGTAATTTTAGGAGAAAATATTTATCTCTCTTCATTAATCGGATTGGTATTCATTGTCGGCGGAATCGTGGTTCAAAATGTTTGGAAAGTAAAATTGCATCAAAGTACAAAAGTTTGACCGATACCATTTATTCCTAGTTCAAGTGCGTATTTACCAACTGATTTTTCTAACCAGTCAATCGGTTCCTCGAAAGGTTCCTGCCCCTGTTTGAAAGTCATACAATGCATTGGTATAAAATTTTTAGATTTGATTTCCGCCGCCATAATTAATGCTTCTTCAGGATTGCAATGCGCGCGTTTCCATGGATTGTAAGCACCGACCGGCATGAGGGAAATATCCGGACTTTCATTTTCAATAACCCGCAATTTATCGGTATATGCAGTATCGCCGCCGAATAAAATTTTCTTCCCTTTGTATTCAATCAAGTAAGCATTGTAACTGCGCCCATCTTTGAAGTAGCCGCGGCTTCTATCTTTTTCCCATGGGAATCTCCAGCCGAAATGCTGAACTTCCAAAGCTTTAAATTTGATATCGCTCAAATTCAGTTTATCGTTCCAATCCATCACGGAAATCGATTTCCATTGGAGATCCGCTGTAACATCGGCGGTTAGATGTGCTGTTATCATGTCAATTTGATTCGGGTACTTTTCGGTTATCCACTTTAACGTAGGGTAATCGGTGTGATCCATATGAGCGTGCGAAAGCAAAATAATATCCGGCTTCGGAATCTCTGAAACATTAAGCGCGGGAGGGGTAATTCTTGAAGGACCAACGCTGGTACCGAACAAATATATCCCAACCCTTTCAAATAATACAGGGTCAGTTAATATCCATTTGCCCTGCAAATTTATTAATACAGTTGAATGACCAAGCCATGATAAAGTGATATCACCGGAATTCCAATTCTCAGGAGAAGGTCTATTGTTTAAATAGATTTTTTCTTCGGCTTCAATATCGGTTATCAATGAAGGAACCGTTAAAGATGCAGCAGTAAAAATGAATCCGTTTTTTATAAATTTTCTTCTTTTCATAATTTAGAAACAAAATAGGACTAATAAAAATTCAATAATAATTAGGTTCTCTAATTAAACTTCGATCAATAATAAATGGATATTTTGTATTAAAATCAACAGAACAATTTAGTGAGAGAATTTGCACTTGAGCTCATTGCTACTAAATGATTTTTGAAAATAAAAAAGCGAACCCGAAAGTTCGCCTTTTAAATATTGCCTTGAAATCTATACAGACTTTAATAAGTCCTGGGCATAAGTCTAATTACTTCATTGATAATTTTTGATTATTTACCTGGTTGCCATCCTGATCGAGTAGAACAGGGTTACCGAATCCAAGTTTCGAAAGCTGGTCCATCTGAGTTTTTGCATCACCCACTATCAGATAATATGCTTTCTCG
>JAENZU010000040.1 GCA_016841125.1 Melioribacter sp.
CAAAATGAAAATCAAATGTGCGTTGCTAAAAGGATTCAAAGATTTGCTTCGCTGGGAAACTCAAACAGACACTTATTTTTCAAGGGAGATTTCAGACCGGGTTAGAGTGATTGCGTGTCTCACTACCATTCCAAATATTATTCACTCAGACAACAAAGGTGATAACATAACTTCATCCGAATGGGCACAAATCAAAAAGTTTTGCGGTGCATCGGATAAAGATACTATGGTGATAGTTTGGGGGAGTGAGCAAGATACAGACACCGCTGTAAATGAAATTATTATCAGGGCAAAGGAAGCCGTAATCGGAATCCCTTCGGAAACCAGACAAGCGTTACGTGACGGTACAAATGGATTTGAGAGAATTTTACCGGGCGCGGATCGAATGTATCCCGACACTGATCTGCCCCCCAAAAGAATACCGCCGGAAAGAATTGAGCAACTGAAATTAGATTTACCCGAACCTTTTTATCAAAGAGAGGAGTGGTATCGAAAGCTCAATATTCCTGCGGATACAATTGAACCATTGGCAATTTCAAAGTATGCCGATCTATTCAATGAGGTTGTGAATGAATTGAAAATAAATCCCGTAACAGCAGCCGTCGCTTTGATCCAATTTCCCAAGAGATTGAAAAAGAGAGGATTGGATATTCAATTGCTCACCGTTGAAACTATGGCTGGGATATTTAAATCTTACAAAGACGGACTAATTTCGAAAGATGGAATTTTACCGGAGATGGAAGAGTCGATAAGACTTGGAAAGTTTTATCCTGAAATGCTTCCCCCGCCGGGCACTGAAGCGGAAATTGCTGATGCTGTTGACAAAGCCAAAAAAAATATCGGCCAACAGGAATTGAAGGATAATTCGAATTATGAAAAGTTAGTTGTTGCTGCGGTTATGAAAAAGTTTAGAATGCAGGCAAACGGATCAAAGGTTGCAGAGTTTGCCGGATTTAATAGCGAGGTTAAAAAGTCATGACAGAAAATACAACTTATAAAGGCTACAAAGGACTAACCCTTTCTGTTTTGAAAAGTTTTAATGCTCCTGTTTGGAGTGAGGTAGAGCTTGTGACGACAAAAGGTAAGTACAAAGGACTTATATTGCCGCGCTCTGAAACAGCCGACGAATTTCATGTAGTGCTTAAACTTCCGATTGGGTATAATATTGGAATAGCAGCCGAGAACATAACAGAAATAAAAGTCTTTGGAAATAAAGAAGCGCATTATAAAATTCCTGAAAAAGAATTCCCTGTTGATCCGTCGAAACCGAGCGTTAAACTTTTAGGAACCGGAGGAACAATTGCCAGCAGGCTCGACTACAGAACCGGCGCTGTTATTCCCGCGTTTTCACCCGGTGAATTATACGGTTCTGTTCCGGAGTTGGCTGACTACTGTAACCTAGATACAGAAAAACTTTACGGTGTGTTTAGTGAAAATATGGGTCCCGAACAATGGATCGGCACGGCAAAAGCAATCGGCGAGGAAATTGAAAAAGGAGTTCACGGAATTGTGATCGGACACGGAACCGATGTGATGCACCATACCGCAGCGGTACTTTCATTTATGGTCCAAAATTCTCCCGTGCCTATTGTGATGGTCGGTTCTCAAAGATCGAGCGACAGACCATCTTCCGATGCAGCTCTAAATCTAATACATGCAGTAAAAACGGCTGCCGAAAGTGATATTGCGGAAGTGATGGTTTGTATGTTCGGTCCAACTTCGGATATGTACGGATTGCTCCACAGAGGAACCCGTGTGCGAAAAATGCATTCAAGCTACAGATCAACTTTTAGAACCATCGGAGAGATACCACTAGCGATGGTTGATCGAGAAAAAATCACTCCATTAAAGTATGATTATAAAAAACGCCGCAACGATAAGTACGTTGAAATCAATCCTGTATTTGAAGAGAAGGTAAGTATAGTTTATTATTATCCAAATATGAAACCCGATATAATTGATTCTTTAGTTGATAACGGGTATAAGGGGATTGTAATTGCAGGCACAGGTCTTGGTCATGTTAATAAACCTGTTTACCCGGCATTGCAACGAGCCTATGATAAAGGTGTTGCAGTTTATATGACTGTTCAAACATTGTGGGGATATGTTCAGATGTATGTTTACGAAACCGGAAGAGTGATGCTGGATCTCGGTGTTATACCTCTGGCGAATATGCTTCCCGAAGTTGCATATGTTAAGCTTGGATGGGTGCTCGGGCAAACTGACGATCTGGAAAAAGTGAAAAATATTATGTTAACTCCAATTGCCGGGGAGATTACCGAACGGGAGCCAAGCAATGGATACCTTATTTATCAGGGGGGAATTCCGGAAGTTGAAGAGTTTATTTCTAAATACAGAAAATGAAACTGCTTTAAATTTATGGCGGATTATTTCAAAACTTTTTTGATAATTTTGCATTTAACATTTTGTTAATGTTAATAACTAAACTAGTTTATTTGTGATGAGAAAATCAAATGTCAGAGCATGTAATAGAAATTTCCTTGTTGAGCATAATTCCTTTTATTTTGATGCTTGGCTCTATCGCCGTTTTCCCTTTATTCTGGAATCACTTTTGGGAAGACAACCGGAACAAACTTAAGATTGCAATTATTTTAAGCATACCTACAATCATTTATCTTTTTTATAACCACCTGGAATTGGAACTGGCGCACGCCCTTCTCTTCGATTATGTTCCTTTCATTATTCTGCTTGGTGCTTTGTTTACGATAACCGGTGGCATTTTTTTAAGCGGAGATATTGAAGCTAAACCTCAAATAAACACATTGTTCATTGGCGTAGGCGGTGTGCTTGCATCGGTAATGGGTACAACAGGCGCAGCAATGCTTCTGATAAGACCTCTAATTCAAACAAATAAAGAAAGAAAATTCAAAGTTCACACTATATTATTTTTTATTGCTGTGGCTGCCAACTGCGGAGGTTTGCTAACTCCATTAGGAGATCCCCCTCTATTCATGATGTATTTAAGAGGAGCCCCTTTTACATGGTTTCTTAACCTCTATCCCATTTGGTTTTTTACAAATGGAATTCTGCTGATCCTTTATTTTATTATTGACAGTTATTACCACAAAAAGGAGAGCCCGGAGGCACTTTATATTGATAAACAGGTGATCCGACCTATTAAAATTGAAGGCAAACTAAATTTTATTTGGCTGCTGGGTGTTGTGGCTGCGGTTGCATTTTTAAATAGAAGTTATTTTTCATTTATTGATAATAGCGATTACTTTAAATTCATCAGAGAAATTGCGATTCTTTTAATGGCATATTTTTCCCTTATTTTTACTATAAAACTTACACGTCAATCAAATAGTTTTACTTGGGAGCCGATAAAAGAAGTAGCTTATTTATTTTTAGGTATTTTTATTACAATGGTCCCGTGTCTTCTCTATCTTGAGATTAACGCGCAAACCTTGGGTATCACGGAGACACAGCATTTCTATTACGCAACCGGACTGTTAAGCAGTTTTCTCGATAATACCCCAACCGCAGTAACATTTCACTCGTTAGCATTAGGACTTGGAGAAGCAGCCCCGGTTTTGGTGGCTGGTATACCCGAGGAAATTCTTAAAGTAATATCTGTTTCAGCGGTATTTTTCGGCAGCATGACATACATCGGGAATGGACCTAATTTTATGGTGAAGGCCGTGGCTGAAGAAAATAATATAGATATGCCAAGCTTTTTTGGTTATATGATCAAATTTTCACTGATTATTTTACTGCCACTATTTGTATTAGTTCATCTAATCTTTATTTAGAAATGCTTCCTTTATATTTAGAAAAACTTAATCCAAATGATCTGAAAGAACGATCTGAAAAACTGCATGAACTTCAAAGGCAATGCAGATTGTGTCCGAACGAGTGTATGTCCGAAAGAGAAAGAGGGAAAACAGGACTGTGTCATTCAAATGATAAAGTTACGGTATCGGCATTTTCGCCCCACTTTGGGGAAGAGCCGCCTCTTGTTGGATCGATGGGATCGGGTACAATATTTTTTACAAACTGTAATTTAAGTTGTGTTTATTGTCAGAATTATGACATCAGTCAATTGAGCGCTGGTAAAGAGATCGGGTCTACGGAACTTGCCGAAATTATGATGAAATTACAGAATCGCGGCTGCCACAATATTAATTTGGTAACTCCAACTCATTTTGTTCCTCAAATTATCGATGCATTGATTCTTGCTGTAGTTAAAGGTCTTGAAGTTCCGATAGTTTATAATTGCGGGGGATTCGAATCGCTCGAAACTCTAAAACTGTTAGAAGATATAATTGATATTTATATGCCCGATTTTAAATATTCTAATAATGAAATTGGAAAAGAATATTCCGGGATTAATAATCATTGGGATATCTGCAAAGCCGCTATTTTTGAGATGCACAGGCAAGTTGGTGATCTTAAGGTCAGTCGCAGAGGATTAGCCCAAAGAGGAGTTTTAATTCGGCATCTTGTTTTACCCAATAAAATTGCCGGGTCATTTGAAATTCTAGATTTTATTGCTGCTAATATTTCTGGGAATTCTTACGTAAATATAATGGATCAATATCATCCAGCTTATCGGGCAGGCAAATTTAGTACAATAAACCGCACTGTAAATTCTAACGAATATAGTAAAGTCCTCTGTTATGCAAAAAAGCTGGGCTTAACTAGAGGACTCGAAATTTGAATTTTTATTTCAACTCTTTACCGAAAAGCGTTGCATACATTATTTTATAAATATCTGTATTATCAATGTCACCCCTCATCATCTCTGCATTTAATCCAGCGGCGCGCGCAACTACCGATCCGTAAATATCATCTCCGGTTGACCATGCAATAGCAAATGGTAGTGATACACCGGCTTTATCCGGTTTCGACATGAATGGTTGAGTCCCCGTACCGTTTTCACCGTCAATCGGTGCGCCGTTTCGATCTTTTTCCGGCAGCGGTTCATTCGGATCCATTCTATTGGGCGGATCTCCTATTAATTCCATTCCGCCGGCCTCACTGTCTGCGGCAGTTATCAAAGTTACCGCCGGATTCTCTTCCATATAATCCAATACATATCCAATTGCATCATCGGCTCTTTTCAATGCATAGAGCATTCCTTTCGCGTTATTTTTATTGCCGAAATTATCTGTTCCTTCCTCCTCAACTACTAAGTAAAACTGCTGATTGTTACGAGAGAGAATTTCAACCGCAGAACGAACCATCTCTTCTAATGTTGGAGCTTCCTCATTGTACATCGGCATTTCCAACTCACCCAATTCTTCTTCGCTCTTGTCGTTGAACGTATGAATCTTTGCGAAAATACCCAGCAGTTTATTAGTGTTATTTGGAATATTGAGCAGTTCATCCCGGTTGTAAGCAATTGTGTAGCCATTTTCCTTTGCCCAATCAATAAGATTGAGTCCGTCTGTACGTTGTCCTAATCCGAATTTACCTTCCACGCCTTCGGGAAGAAACCATTCCTCTCCGCCGGAGAGAATTACATCGGTTCCGGATTGAACAATCTTTTTAGTAATTTCCTGGTAGTCGGCACGTTTCTCTGCATCCGCAACAAATACACCCGTTCCGGGTTCAATAATGCTTCCCGAATTTATCAAACCGGTTTTAATTCCAGCTTCATGGGCTTCTTCCATTATTGTCATCTTTTTGCCGGATCTCGAAGTTATCTGCTCATTAAAAATTCTACCATAAGAATCTCTTTCAGCTTTAACGCCGTAAGCATGTGTAGTTGCGCCCGCGTTACTTGTTGAAGTAAGGCAGTTTAGTTGATGAGCTCTGTATAATCCGATGCCGGGCATTCTATCCCAGTTGCATTTTGCATCGGGTCCGTAATACAAAATTCGCATTGCATTCCATGTTGCCAGTCCCGTGCCGTCAGGGTGAATAAATATAACGCTTCCTCTTTTGTGGGGTGTCTCTTCTACCTCTTTGGTGCAAGAGTATAAAATTGAAAATGATATAATTATTAAAATCAAATATAACTTACGCATTCCAAATCCTCATATTTTTAGAAAATAAAATAACAAAAAATGTGAAAAACGTTGCGTAGTGTTTTATTTTAGTTTCTAAAATGAAGCAAACTATAAGAAGTTAGATGCGTCTTAATAACACTGGTATTTTTTATAATAATAAATAGAAGGATCAGATAATGTCAAAAACATTTCGTTCAATTCTAACAATTTTACTTTTCACTTCAATTATTATCCTTGCTGAAGACTCACCTTTTGTGCGATATCCCGCTATTAACAGCAACGGTACACAAATTGCATTTTCTTATCAGGGTGATATTTGGACGGTTCCGGCAACCGGCGGAAAAGCAGTCCGATTAACTATTCATGAAGCATATGATGGATATCCCCAATGGAGTAACGATGACTCACAAATAGCTTTCAGCTCAGACCGGTTCGGCAACAACGATATTTATGTAATGCCTGCCGAAGGAGGAACTCCGAAACGACTAACGTATCATTCCGCCAGCGATGTTCTAAATGATTGGGCATCAAACGGTGAGTTGCTTTTTACTTCCAACCGCTTATTCCAGCAGGTTGAATGAGATGCAGAAATGCAGAAAGTTTCATCAAAGGGGGGAACACCAGTGAGATTGCTGAATACGGTTGGTGCCGATCCGGTAATGTCGCCCGATGGTAAATTTATTGCTATTGCCAAAGGCTGGGGAAGAACCACCCGTGAAGATTACAGAGGTCCCGCAAATTTTGATATTTGGATTTATGATATCAAAAACGACAAGTATAATAAAGTAACCGATTTTGAAGGAAATGATTTTTCACTAAGATGGGGCGCCGATAATTCTTTGTATTTCATTTCTCCCAAATCAGGTGATTACAATATTTATAAATTGAAAATTGGGAGTGACGGAAACGCTGCAGGCGAACCTGTTCAAATAACCAATTTTACCGATGATGGAGTGCGTTATTTCAATATAAGTCAAGACGGTCAGACGCTTGTGATGGAAAGAAAAACGGATATATACTTACAAAATCTTTCCGGCGGAACTCCCCAAAAAGTAAGTGTTGAAATTGGTGCCGATTACCGTTTCGATCCTTTTGAACATAAAACTTATTCAAATGATCTGGATGAATACGCTGTGTCGCCAAATGGTAAATACACAGCATTTGTGGTGCGCGGAGAAGTGTTTGTAAAAGAAAACGATAAAGAAAAAAGCAGAGCCGTTAACTTAACAAATTATCCGTACAGAGATCAGAACGCGGCATGGTTGAGTGATTCAACAATAATATTTGTATCGGATCGCGCGGGTCAGAAAGAACTTTATTTGGTAAAATCTGCCGATGAAAATGAAAGTAATATTTTTAAATCCTTGAAGCATGAAACGGTCAGATTGACAAATACTCCGGAAGATGAATCTTTTCCGGTTGTCTCACCGGACGGCAAAAAATTAGCTTATGAAATTGGAAGCGGAAAACTAGTGGTAGTTGATGTTTCCCCCGAGGGTGATTTTAATAATGAAGTTGTATTACTGGATGGTTGGGATGCTCCGGGCAATGTTAGATGGAGTCCGGATAGCAAATGGCTCGCTTACTCATTGAGTGATTTAAATTACAATAGTGAAATATATATTCATGCTGCGGATAACAGCCAACACCCAGTTAATGTAAGCATGCATCCAAGAACAGATTATATGGCAGTTTGGAGTCCCGACGGCAAGAAGTTAGGATTTGTTTCAGAAAGAAATAACAGAGATGCAGACATTTGGTTCGTTTGGCTGACTAAAGAAGATTGGGAAAAGACCCAGCAGGATTGGGAAGAGGCTGATGAGGATTCGGGAAAGAAAAAGGATAAAAAGAAAAAAGGTGACGACAGCAGCAATGTTGAACCGATTAAAATTGATTTTGATAATATCTATCAGAGGTTAACACAGGTTACCAGTTTACCGGGGGATGAATCTTATCCTGCAATATCCAAAGACGGTGAAACTTTTTACTTTGTAGGTCAAACGGAAAAAGGACGCGATCTTTTCAGTATTAAATGGGACGGTAAGGATATTTCAACTTTAACCAGCGGCGGAACCAATCCTTCTTCAGTAAGGATGGACCCCAATGCGGAAAATCTATACTATTCGAAACGAGGCAGTTTAAATCGTTATAATTTGAAGAGCAGTAAATCTGAGAGCCTCCCGTTTTCTGCTAAGATGAAAATCATTTTTGCTGAAGAATATAATCAAAAATTTGAAGAAGGATGGAGAGCGATAAATCAGAGATTTTACGATCCCGATTTTCATGGTAAGGATTGGTCGGCTCTTAAAGAGAAATATAAACCTTGGTGTTTAAGTGCATCAACAAAAAAAGATTTTCAGGATATGTTCAATTTGATGCTTGGTGAAGTGAATGCCAGTCACATGGGAATGAGAGATGCCAACGACCGGAGCGATACGCAAAAGGAAAGAACCGGTTTGCTTGGAGTTGAGGTTGAGCCCTTAAATAAAGGCGTTAAAATTACACACATTGTACCTCGCTCTCCCGCCGGCAAAGAAAAAAGTAAACTGAATGTCGGAGATGTAATACTTAAAGTAGACGGTGAAGAGATCGCAGACGACATGAATTATTATTCATTACTCACCAATAAAGTGGGCGACAAAGTACTGCTGGAAGTTGAAACAAACGGTGAAATTAGAGAAGTAGTTATTAGACCGGCAAGAACGCTTAAGGATGAATTGTATGATGAATGGGTTGAAGAGAGACAAGAGTTAGTTGAAAAATATTCAAACGGAAGATTAGGTTATCTTCATATTGAAGGTATGTCAATGCCCAGTTTTGAACGATTTGAAAGGGAGTTGACCGCCAGAGGTTTGGGTAAAGAAGGTATTGTAGTTGACGTGCGCTACAACGGCGGCGGTTGGACTACTGATTACCTAATGACAATTCTAAATTATAAGCAGCATGCCTATACTATCCCGAGAGGAGCTACTAATAATCTGGCAAAGAATTATAAAAACTTCAGGCAGTATTATCCTCTTGGTGAAAGACTCCCGTTTGCAGCATGGACAAAACCCTCAATTGCACTCTGTAATCAAAATAGCTATTCCAATGCAGAGATTTTTTCTCATGCTTATAAAACTTTAGGAATTGGTACTCTCGTCGGTTATCCTACATTTGGTGCCGTAATTTCAACAGGTGCTCAAGGATTGATTGATGGTTCATATGTAAGATTGCCCGGCAGAGGCTGGTATGTTTTGGCTACCGATGAA
Organism: Melioribacter sp.; assembly: GCA_016841125.1. GTDB lineage: Bacteria > Bacteroidota > Ignavibacteria > Ignavibacteriales > Melioribacteraceae > JAENZU01. Next base: position 9,227 of record JAENZU010000040.1, read on the forward strand.
AATATGGAAAACGGTCCTGCAGTTCCTGATATAATTGTAGAAGAAGCTCCGGATAGCAGAGCAAAAGGCAACGACGAACAACTCAAACGTGCGGTTGACGAATTGTTGAAACAGATCGATTCTAAATAAAATTTAGCTCATTTATCAGAAATAGAGACTTCACCATCAATTGGGGAGTCTCTATTTTTTATTCCCGCGGATGAAAATGTGGATTAATGTTCATGATACTTTATTGGCAGCCCGCAAATTGTTCTAACGAAAAAATTTTAGTATTGAAAAATAAGCATCAGAATTGTCAAAAACAGCATTCTAAAATAATCTCCCCTATTATATTTATCACAATTACCCTGCTTTCTATTTCACACAAACCCCACCACCCAAAACCCAAAACTCATAACCCAAAACCCAAAACAATTATCTCATTTAAATTTCCCAGAAAGTAAATGGTTCTTAAATTCACTATATTGCGATTGCTCTTTTACACGATTTAAGAATTGAAGTTTTATGCAAATAAATAGAACTCTAATCACTATATTTTCTACGTGTCATTTTTCTTGATTAAACTTCGAGTACATTTCATCTAACTTGTAACAACTATGCCTCAAAAGAATAGCGCCGATATTATTTTTCAAACTTCTTTTTTTGATAAATTCCCCGTACCGATATGGATTTACAATAAATTAACCAAAAGGTTTATTTATCTAAACAAAGAGGCTCTTTCAAAAATAGGGTATTTAAAAGACGAATTCTTGAATCTTAAATTTGATAAAATAGTTCAAACAGGGGCAAAGGGTAAAAAGCAGTCTCAATCGGATTCCTATAATATCACAACAAAATCGGGCGAATTTCTCGCTGCGATGGTATCATCACTTAACATACCTGAGAATGCAGATTTGCAAATGGACGTGCTGACTATAGTTTTTTCAAAAGATGATAAATTTGATTCCGAATCTGAATCGGTTTCAATTCTTGAAAAAAATTTATTGGAGAATAAAAGACAGCTTGAACTATTAAAAAAAATCCAAACTATTTTTCAGACTTCGCACGATTTGTCATCGGTATTTAAAAACGTGTATGAGATTCTGCACGAATATTTGGGCGGACTTGAAAACATTCGAGTCAATCTATTTTTATACGACAAAGAGCAGAATGGTTTAATTAGTGAAGAGTATTTCGGGCTTTCAAGGTTTGGCAAAAAAGGGCATGCGCAGCCGATTGGTTACAGTATTTCAGGAATCTGCTTCAAAGAAGCTCGACCAATAATTATTAACGATTGCAGTAAAACGGATCTGATTCCTAAAAAATATGTTAATCAGCTTAAGCTTAAATCTTCAGTTTCAGTTCCAATAATTTTTAAGGGCAATCCCACCGGTGTGCTTCGTATTGATGATCTAAAAAGTAAAAATGCGTTTCAAAATTCGGATGTTGAATTATTTATGCTTATTGCGGAGCAGCTTGGTGTTGTTATTGAGAATGCACGTTTGATTGAACAGCAAAAAGAAGCTCTGGAATCAATTGAAATGGTTGATAAAATTTACAGGGAAACAATAGCTAATGCGCAAGGATTAGCATACAGTTTTAATTTTGAAACTCAAGATTACGAATTTATTGCCGAGGAATGTAAACAAATTTTTGGAATTCCAGCAGAGAAATTTACGCGCGAAAAACTAAATGAAATTATTAAAGAGCGTGTGGTTGTTGATCCATTGGGACCCTTTGATATTCATGAATATAAAAAACTATTTGAAGAAGGATTGAGGGATCGCTTCCAAGTTCACTTCAAAATAATTATGCCAGATGGAGAGCGGAAATGGATAAGTGATTTTGCACTTCCAATAAAGGATACCGAAACCGGAGTTGTAAAAGGTTATCACGGAATAATGGAAGATATAACAGTTCAAAAAAGGAATGAGCTGGTAAATGAAGTTTTGCTCCAAATTTCATCGGCTATACATTCGGCTTCAACGCTGGACGAATTATACCCCTTAATTCACCAAGCTTTGTCAAAAATAATAGACACTCAAAATTTTTATATAGCCTTACTCGATTCGGGGAAAAAACTAATATCATTCCCTTACGCAAACGATTTGCACGATCCTCCGCCGTGGGAATCAATACCAAGCTCAAATCCGGAGTCGCTTACAGCCATGTTATTAAAGGAACAGCAAACGGTTTTATATTACGAAGAAGATTTAAATAAAATTTTTGAGAAGGGGGAAAATGAAATTTGGGGAATTTGGGCTAAATGCTGGCTGGGTGCAACACTTAGCATTAAAGGTGTTCCAATTGGTGTTATTGGAGTTCAAAGTTATGATGACCCCTACTGCTATAACGAAGAGGATAGAGTGTTTTTACAAAGCGTTGCAGAGCAAGTTGCAATTGCAGTAGCTAGTAAACAATCGGAAGATGAAATTAAAAAGAAGAATGAGCAGTTAAGACAATCCAACAGGGAAAAGGATAAGCTCTTTTCAATTGTGGCACATGATTTACGAAGCCCGTTTCATAGTATTCTTGGATTGACTGAAATTATGATGGAAGATGCTGCGATATTGGAAAAGACTGAAATTGAAGACTATAGCAAAGAAATCCATAAATCTGCTTCAGCGCTATTCAAGTTTTTGGAGAACCTTTTACTTTGGGCAAGAATGCAGCAGGGTGCAATAACCGTTGAACCTTCGGCAAATGAACTTAAAAAAATGGTTGATAGAAATATCGAGTTTCTTACTAATAATTTGAATTGGAAGAAAATAGAAATTATTAATAAAATCTCGGCAGGCATTTTCGTTATTGCCGATAGTGAAATTTTTAATATTATTTTGAGAAATCTAATTTCAAACGCCGTAAAATTTACACATAGGGGAGGAAGAATAGAAATATTCTCAAGTTCTGAGATTAGCGGTTTTGTGACGGTATCGGTTAAAGATAACGGAATTGGAGTTTCAAAAAGCAACCTGGATAAATTATTTAGAATCGACGCAAAAGTATCAACCGCCGGTACAGAAGGGGAGTCGAGTTCGGGATTAGGACTTCTACTTTGCAAAGAATTGATTGAAAAAATGGGGGGTAAAATTTGGGCGGAAAGCAAGCCAAATTCAGGTTCTACCTTTCATATCAATATTCCCGCCGAAAAATAAAACAGATATATAGATAAATTTGCTACAAGCTTTGTAGGAAAATTCCTACAAAAAAATCAATGAATCTACTACATTCAATTTGATTTTAATGGTGTATATTGGAGCTGAACTAAAATTTAGATTCAATTAAAGATATATCATGAGGTAATGATGAAGGTGATAATTGCGGACGATTCCGATTTAATGCGGGAAAGACTAAAACTTATTCTTGAAAGTCAAAATAACGTAACGGTAGTAGGTGAAGCAAGAAATTCGATTGAAGCAAAGAAGATTATTGAACAACTGAAACCCGATATAGTTTTATTAGATATAAGAATGCCCGGGGGCAGCGGTTTAGATGTGCTTCAAAATATAAGAGAAGCTGAATTAAAAACCTATGTAATTGTGTTAACAAATTACCCTTATCCGCCTTACAGAAAAAAATGTTTGGAAGGGGGAGCGGATTATTTTTTGAGTAAATCTGAAGAATTTGATAAGCTGGGAATAGTAATTTCCGAAATTCAAGCGAAGCAAATCAACTAATTTCATTTAATTTTTAGGCGATATATTTATTTATGGAATGGAAAAGATAAGAACAAGATTTTTTAGAATATTTTTAATGAATATTCATATTAGAAACATATCTTTTTTTTGAGCAGACTTAATGGAATTCGAAAAAACATTACACATACTTTTAGTAGAAGATAACCCTGGCGATGTAAGATTAATTAAAGAGTTTATAAGTGAATCGGCTAGGTTAGAAGGGAAAATAACAGATGCGGGGACTCTGGAAGACGCATTGAAAATGATTCTCTTAAAGAAATTCGATTTAATTCTTACCGATTTAGGGCTTCCGGATGAAGTGGGGATAGACACTTTTTTAGCCTTAAATGATGCCGCACCGGATATACCTATTATTGTTTTGACAGGCAACGAAAACGACGAAGTTTCGTTAGAAGCTGTGTCTCTGGGGGCACAGGATTACTTGATCAAAAATAGACTCGATTCGCATATTCTCACTAAATCAATCCATCACTCTCTTCAGCGAAAACAGATAATTCAGAGACTGTCGGAAAGTGAAGATCAATTAAAAAAGCTCAACGCTCAAAAGGATAAGTTTTTTTCAATAATTGCACACGACATGAAATCCCCAATTGCTGCCTTGAAAAGCATATCTGAGTATTGTCTCAATGAATTTAGTGAGATGAGCAGAGATGAACTATTGGAAACCGTTAAAATGCTGGACGACTGCAGCGACAATA
>JAENZU010000708.1 GCA_016841125.1 Melioribacter sp.
TAAGGCGCCTGCGTTACAGTGAGTTAAAACTCTTGATGGCTTGCTGAAAATCAGAAGTCCGTTTTCTGCAATCCGGTCGCACTTTTTTATGTCGTCGTTATGAATTTCAATTGCTTCTGATAAAAGAGCCTGAAAAATATTCGAATCTTTATCCAGCGATTGGTAGGTATGTTTCATTTTGTCCAAAGCCCAAAATAGGTTTACCGCCGTAGGACGTGTTGATGCTAATCTCTGGTAAACATTATTAAAATCTCTTTCAGTGTTTTTAAAGGCAAGGGCAACAGCATAGGCGGCAGCTACACCAATGGCGGGCGCACCTCTAACTTCCAACCTTTCAATCGCAATTGCAATCCTTTCAAAGTCATCGGTCGTAATATATTTTTCTTCTAGGGGCAGCTTTGTCTGATCAATGAGAATAAGCTGACCATCTTTATACTCAATAGTTTTAAATTTTTCTATCATCCTCAAACCGGGATAATTCTAAAAATTCTAAAAACCGATCGTGAATTTTAAGCGTACTCAAATCCTCAATCCCTTGTGTACTGAATTTTTCAACACAGAAAGAAGCCATCGCGCTGCCGTATACCACGGCACGTTTCATATTTTCAAAATCAAAATCGCGGTGTTTATGCAGGTAGCCTGTAAAACCTCCGGCAAACGAATCCCCGGCTCCTGTCGGGTCAAAAATATCCTGCATCGGATAAGCCGGTGCTGAAAATACCTGGTCCTCGTAAAAAAGAAGTGCACCGTGTTCCCCCTTTTTAATAATCAAATATTCGGGTCCCATCTCTCTTATCATTCGTGCTGCTTTTATTAGATTTGGTTCATTCGTGAGCAGTCGTGCTTCCGAGTCATTAATAATTAAAACATCAACACGTTTAAGAACTTTAAGCAATTCATCTTTTTCATTATTGATCCAGAGATTCATTGTATCGCACACAATAAACTTCGGCTGTGTCATTTGATCCAGCACATGATTCTGCAGCGACGGGTGAATGTTTCCCAGCAGAACGAAACTATCTTTTTTCATTTTATCAGGAATAACCGGGTTAAAATTTTCAAATACATTCAAATCGGTGAAAAGTGTATCACGCACATTTAAATCATAATGATATTTACCGCCCCATCTGAAAGTCAATCCATCAGGAATGATTTGAAGTCCTTCAAGATCAATTTCATATTCTTCGAACATTTTGATATACTTTTCATCGAAATCTTTACCGACTACTCCTATTAAATGAATCGGACCGCTGAAATAGCTGGCAGTGAGAGATATATAAGTAGATGAACCGCCTAATGCATTTTCCACTTTGTCGAATGGAGTTTCGATACTATCCAGCGCAATTGAACCAACAACTAATAAACCCAATTTGATCTCCTTGTTTTTGAAAATTACAATTCAAAAGATGTTAAAATTAGTGAACTTAATCTATTGCAAACAATCATTTTTCTTGAAAAAGATTCATGTCTCAATTTTTACGAAATTCAATAGACTTTCTTCTTTTGTAAAGTATTCATAAATAGTATCAACGGATTGCCTCTGACCCTGCCAAGCAAGCAATTTTTTGGCCTCGTCTTTCTTTACCCATTTGTATTCATTATGCTCAATCGAAATTTTCACCGGTTGATTGTGTTCAACCAGTGTTGCAAAAACCGGCACCAAACAGAGGCAGTCTCTTT
>JAENZU010000709.1 GCA_016841125.1 Melioribacter sp.
AGAAATTAGTTGGTACAACTTCGGACACGGTGATTACTGATGTAATCAATTCAAAGAAGAACATTTATTACAAAGCAACTGCGGTGGATAATCAAGGAAATGTATCGTCGCCGGGCGAAGAAATTGTTGTTGTTATTGTAGGAGTTGATCAACCGAAAATTGAGGAGACGGATTTTAGGTTATATCAGAATTACCCAAACCCTTTCAATCCTTCGACAACACTAACCTACAGATTAAAATCACCGGGAAATGTAAGATTGGTAGTTTACGACGTAAAAGGAGAAATGATAACCGAACTTGTGAACGAATACCAATCTGCCGGTTATTACGAAAAACTGTTTGATGCAAAAGCGGTGAACTTATCGAGCGGAGTTTATCTATTCAGAATTGAAGTGAAAAATGAAAACAACATTCCAGTCTTTACCGACATGCGGAAAAGCATTTTGGTTAAATAATGGCACACTGATAACCCGCCAATAAAGACGGCGGGCAAGCACAGATTAAACAGAAAAAATAACCCACCCCTTTAATTCCCCTCCAAGGAGGGGAGAATTCTTTTAAAAATTCTAAGCTATACCATGAGCAAACTATAATAATGTTCAAAATACTACTTTTTAAAATAAAGTCCCCTCCACCGGAGGGGATTTAGGGGTGGGTTGAGAATAAAAATTCCCGCAATCTCTTAAATTAAACGATGAAAATAAGATTGCAGGAATTAGGCTGCTTCAATCATTTAATAATTCAAGCATGAAACTTCTACGAAGCTTTTCGTTTCTTTGATTACATTTTCTACAATAATGGAACTCCTTGCGGAGTTCAACAGATCGAAAATCTTCAACCCCATCGGGGTTGTATTATTGTAGAGTATTTTATTGACTAACGAAAAAGCTCCGTAGGTGCTTCATTATTCATTTATATTCCCGCAATTTTAATTCGAAAACAGATCCGATAAATTGCGGGAATTTCGAAGACTCGTTTACCTTCAAGGTATGAGAAGTATATTCGTGATCAAGTTTCCAGAATGTTTGAACCTCAAAACCCTCAAAGAGAATTGTTCAAAAATGCCGGGATAACTTTGGGCTTAATTATAAAATAACTCACCCCCATGTTTCCCCCTTCTCTTCCAAAGAGAAGGGGGCTGGGGGGTTGAGTTCATAAAATTGAATTTTTGAAAAAACTATGCTGTAAACAAACAATTTATCAATTCTCATTTTTCCTTTTATTTTGCTTCCCAAATTGCCTACTACAATTAAGTTTTATAGTAAGGGTCGAAAATCTTCGACCCTTACATTTAGAATTGCTAGTTTTTGTTTGAACATCTACCTTCAAGGTACGAGAAGTATATTTGTGATCAAGTTTCCTTGAAGGTATGAATCCCAAAACCCTCAAGGAGAACTGTTTGAAAAATGCCGGGACACCTTGAGGGTTAATGATTTACATCTTTTCAAAAATCAATTTTCCGCTGCCGTCCGATTTTACTTTAACTGTATCGCCGGCAGAATATTGATTTGCCAGCAGCTCTGTAGCAAGCGGATTCGTCAAATATTTTTGTATTGTGCGTTTTAGCGGTCGCGCGCCGTAAGTTACATCATATCCAAATTGAAGTATGAACTCTTTAACGCTTTCGTCTATTTCAAGATTTATGTTTTTTTCTGTCAGCATTTTGCCGACACGCTGAA
>JAENZU010000710.1 GCA_016841125.1 Melioribacter sp.
AATTTGAAGTGAAAACGCAGGTTTGTTGCTAAGAACTAGGTTATAATTTCTATCGTACATTTCTCCGCGCGGAGCATCAATCACGGTACCCTTAACACTATTTTCGGTTGCCATTTCTTCATAAAGCTTATTCTTAAGAATCTGCATATTAAAAAGCTGGAACAGGATAAGCGATGAAAATCCGACAATAATAAAAAAATATATTTTCTTTCTTATTTCCGAACCAAATATTGAGTCGTTCATATAATCTTTCTTCTAGGTCTAAAAATCGCAGCTGCAAAACTTACGACTGCAGTATAGATTGCAGGCAGCAAACTTATTTCAAAAAGTAAAAATGTTAATGAAAATCTAATTTCAATAGAACTAAGTAAACCAAAAAAGAATGAATTAACCAAGTCACAAAGAAATACAATTGAAATAAATTTAAATGGGTTTATTTCATTTTCTATTTCGCTTTCTTCGTAGAAATAACCTGCAGTAAATCCTGCGGCAGTTTTTGCGAAAGCATAACTTCCAATCAATCCGCCTGAAATAAAATCAAAGGTCAGCCCAAGAATGAAACCTAAAACTGTACCGTAAAGCTGACCGTTCCGAAGTGTAAAGATAACAATCAAAATTAAAATTAAATCCGGTGCGATATAGTCGATTGAAATAAACGGTACAATCATTAGCTGCAGCGCTGCTACCGGGATAAAAATAACTATTGGCAATAAGAATGATTTTAACATTTTACTTGCTTGTCTCCACTGCTAAAGAGTCAACTTGATTAGTTTGTGGAAACCTTAGTACAAACACATTTTGAATGTTGTTAAAATCAACAAAGGGTTTAATGATAACATTGTTAAGTAATCCGGAAAGGTCTTGTTCTTCTGCGGTTATTACACCAACAGGAATTGAAGGTGGAAATAGCGTGCTGAATTCTGATGTTACAATCCGGTCACCTATTTTCATATCGGCGGCAGCGGGAATATTTTTTATAGACAATTTAATCCCATCGAAAACTAAAATTCCGCTGAATCCGCTTCTCTGATTTCTGACAGCGGCTTTTAATTTAGAGTTTCTTAACGTGCGTACCAAAGAAAATTCGGACGAACTCGATCTTACAATACCGACTAAACCTCTGTGATTTATCACCGGTAAATCTGCATTTACTTCTTGGTCTTTACCTAAATTGATGATCAGATAACCCTGAAGTTTAGAACTCGATTTGGAAACAATACCGGCAGGAATTAAACTGAAGTTAGTGGAATCTTTAAGCTGAAGCATTCTTTTCAACTCTTCATTCTCTAGACCGCGTTCCCTAAGCTTGTTGATCGTCAGCATCAACTCGGCATTCTCTTTTTCTAATTTTTTGATCCGTTTATTATCCGTAATAAAATTTGCTATTTCCAACATAACATTATTAACAACCGCAAAACTGCCGAACGCCAGTTTATGGATTTTCCGCATACCCGGTTTTTCATTCAGAGATAATAGTGACAAGCTAATGGTGAGAAGAAGAATTAAAACAATATATTCTTTGAATTTTGAAAAGACGGATGAAAAGAAATCTTTCATTAGTAATTTCTTTTACGAATAAATACCTTGGAATATTTATTTATATTATCGATGGCTTTGCCTGCGCCCCTGACAACTGCAGTTAAAGGATCTTCTGCAATATGAACAGGCAGATTCGTTTC
>JAENZU010000041.1 GCA_016841125.1 Melioribacter sp.
TTTTTCTTTATGCACACGGTCTTTCTTTTTCAAGATGCTGGTGCCCGATACCTGTGAAGCATTTTTTAATAAATTCGGAATGTATATGACGGTAGCTATTTTGCCGTCTCCCATTACGGTTGCGCCCATAACATTTGTTACATTTTTTAGCTGCTTGCCTAATCCTTTCAGCATCAGTTCCTGTTCTCTAACAACCTCATCAACAATGAATCCAACCGGCTTTTCGTTGCCAATAATAAGAACCGAATAACTCCCCTCTTCCTTGTTAAATCGTTTTTCATCCTTCACCTGCAGTATATCCTGAAGATTAAAAACCGGGATGGAGATACCATTACTCACGATGATCGATTTGTTTTCTACCGACTTAATCTCTTCCATCGAAATACGAATAACCCTTTCCACACCGGAGGTCGGGAAAACATAAAATCTCTTATTGCTTAAAGTAATGATTCCCCGGAATGTGGCTCTGCTTGCCGGCAGTTCGATTATAAATTTTGTTCCTTTACCCAGCGATGTTGATATCTTTATTTTACCGCCGAGAATATCAACCTTTTCTTTAACTATTGCCAGTCCTAATCCCCTTCCTGATAAATCGGTAATAACTTGATTGGTCGATATTCCGGATTCAAAAATTAGATTCAACTTTTCATATTCTGTCAATTCTTTATTTTTATCGATTAAATTATTTCCAATCGCTTTTTTATAAACTTTTTCTGCGTTGATCCCCAAACCGTCATCTTCAATTTCAATTTTTATTCTGTTTCCGGTTTCGGTATTAACACGGATGGCAATTACACCCGTTTCATTTTTACCTGCTTTTTTTCTCTCATCCGGCGCTTCTATTCCGTGATCGATAGAATTTCTTATTAAATGAATTAGCGGGTCTTTGAGCTCATCTAAAATTCTTTTATCTATCTCAACTTCTTCGCCAATTATTTCGTATCTAATTTCCTTCTCTTCATCACGGGCAAGATCTCTCACCATTTTGGGGAAAAGATCTGAAATAGTGGAAAATGGAAGCATGAGAACATTACGCAATTCATCCATTGCATCATCAATCTTTTCTGCATTTTGTCGGAAATCATTTTTTACACTTGAATAAAAAGCATTGAGCTTTTTTTCATGATCTTTAATAAAATCTAAAACCCATCCGGATATTTCGTTAAAATCAGTATCTTGTACTGCCTCCGGATATGAGACTTGATCACCAACATCAAAACTTTTTTTCCTGTCACGAGCAATTATTTTCTTCAACTCTTTTTTCTTGATCAGCAATAGCTGTCTAAAATTATCGATCAACTCGACTGTATTCGCTTCAGTTAATTTTACGGATAACATATCTTCCAACTTTAACATTAACTGATTTAGCCTTTCCACGGGAAGTCTTAAGTATTGATCTTTTTGTTTTTCTCTTATTATCTGGTTAGTATTTTTAACAGAATTATTGGAATTATCTTTATCGTCGTTATTTTGAATACTCTTGTTTTTTTTCGCCGCTGTTTTTTTGCTTTTCACTTTTTTAACTGAATCCGAATCTCTTGAATCACTATTTTGTTCAACAGCTTTTTCTTTAGGAGAGGTATCTTCGTTTTGATTCTTTGTTTCCTCATTATTGCTATGCTCTTTGTGAGGTTTAATCTGAATCTTCTCCCTCTTTAAAAGCTCTTGATGTGCCTCAACTAATTGATCATTAAAATTTACTATCACTTCTTGTTCAATTTCATCCTGATCTACCAGCTTTAAAATTATATCGAAAATCCTGTGGATAAAATCGAAGAATTCTTTTTCCTGCTTATCATAATTATCTTTAAGGAATCTAAAAACGGATTCAAGATTTTGGCAAAGAGATTCAATTTCGAGAAAATCTACAGATCGGGAAGCTCCTTTAAGACTGTGAATTTCTCTAAAAATTATTTCAGTTAATTCATCTATTTCTTCTCGAGAATTACTCTTTTCCAATTTGATAAGATTGTTTACCGCACTATCAATATGTTCTTTTGCTTCTACTTTAAAAATTTCAAGCAGCTGCTTTAAGAATTCTTCTTCATTTTGTGGCATATTTTTTCCAATGCATTTTTGAATTAACCTATCTTATAAAAATCAATTACTAACTTTAGATCTTCGCCAAGCTTTTTAAGATTTTGAGCTGCAATATTCAACTGCTGCGCACTATTTAAGTTTTGACCGCTAGCTTCGTTAATACTTTTAACTGCGGTATTAATTTGATCAATACCTGCAAACTGCTGTTGCGATGATGCTGCAATTTGCAGAGCAGATTGTGAAGAATCTTCGATGGTCTTAGCAAGTACTTGAATTTTTTCAAGCGCAATACCAACTTGAGCAACACCTTGTTCAACAGCTTTTCCCCCTTCTTCAGTAGCCATTACAGATTTGCTTGCGGCTTTTTGGATATCATTTAATATTGTTCTTACCTGCTGAGTTGCTCTTTTTGATTGCTCTGCCAAACTTCTGACTTCATTTGCAACAACTGCAAAACCTTTTCCCTTTTCGCCTGCCTTGGCGGCTTCGATAGCTGCATTCACGGCAAGCAAATTGGATTGTTCTGCGAGATCATTGATGCTGTTCATAATTTCGCCGATAGATGAACCTTGTTCACTTAATTCGGTAATACTTTCAGAAATTACACCCATTTGATTCTTAATATTTATAATTTTATTCGACATTTCATTGACGGCTGATTCACCATCTACAGAATCGTTCATCGCCTGTTCCGAACTTTTTGTTACTTCATTTGCTCTATCTTTGGCAACTTGAGCAGTTTGTTTTACTTCATCAACTGTTGTGCTTGTTTCATTAACAGCAGATACAGTTTGGTTGGAACTTGCGGTGAGTTCTGAAATTGTTGAAGATATTTGAGATGATGATGAAACTAAAACGTTTGTTCCGTCAATTAATTTTGAGATTTGACTTTTAAGTTTTTCAATCATTTCCGCAAAGGAATTAATTAATATTGAAACTTCGTCTTGGCGGTTAGACCGCTCTATTTTTTCGGTAAGATCACCTCTGCCAATTTTTTCTGCCACTTTTGACAATCGCACAATTGGTCTTGAAATATTGCCGGCTAAAAAGTAAGCTCCGATTGATACAAGAAATATTACAATAAAACTGATCAATGTAATGGTGTAAATTAATGAATCGATTTCATCTGTAACTTCTTGTTTGTCAATTTCAGCAAACATAAACCAATTAAAATCAGCGTCAAAAGTTTGACTATCTTTAAATTTTACCGGTTCATAAACAGAGATAACTTCCATACCTCTGTAATCGAAGTCAATTACATTTCCTTCCTCTCCCTTCATCACATTTTCAATTGCTTTGTTATCAAGTTTTTTAACCATAACAGTAGATTCAGTTGAAAATTTAGAATCCGATCTCATTAGTTTGTCTTCCCCGACAACAAAAACTTCTTGCGTCGCAAAATCAGTTTCTTTCAACTGAACAATATTAGTGACTTCTTCATGTTCAATTTGTAATGCCATTACCGCAATTATTTTATTTTGTTTATCCCTTAAAGGAACACCGAGAAATGCAGCGGCTTCACCTGAAAATTCGTAATAACTGAAATCGACAAAAGTATTGCGACCGGAAGCGACAACTTTATTCCACACCTTTTCCAATCCTGTTTTTGCAAGATTTCCTTTAGTTGCAATCATTCCTAACTCTTCACCTTTACTTACACTGTAAATTACATGTCCATGCATAGCACATATAATGAACATATCGTGGTAACCCCAGGTTGAAACTGTATTAGAAAAAAACTCATCTTCACTAGCTACCATTTTCTGGAAATCAGGATCATTGCGGTTTATTTCATTTATATCATTATTCTTTTTAACATGATACTGATCGATTGCTTGAATAAAATCCTTAGCATTTTTTGAATCAGATATTAATTCCAGATCTTCAAACTGTTCTTGAATTCGTTCCTCCAATTGCATTTTCTTTATGTGGACTATTTCATTCAGCGAACTGATCTTGTCATTCATAATTGTATTGGAATCATTTGTAACACCGACGTAAGTGACGATCACAACGGGGATTACTGCGACTAATACAAAAGCACCAATCAATTTCGCTTTTAATGATAACCTTGATAGGAATTCCATAAATACCTCTTATAATAAATTATTCTCTTTCGTCGATGTTAGTTAATTAAAAAAAATCAATTGAATTTTATTTCCAATTTTAATTGAAAAATATTTTTACTGATAAAACTGAATAACTGACTTCAAATCCTCACTCAATTTTTTAAGATTTTGTGCAGCATCATTTAACTGCTGTGCGCTTGTTAAATTTTGAGTGGTTCCTTCGTAAATATTTTTTACTGCAGTATTTATTTGATCAATGCCGGCAAACTGCTCTTTAGAAGATGCCGCAATTTGAAGTGCAGACCGAGATGAATCTTCGATGGTTTTTGCTAAAATTTGAATTTTTTCTAATGCTAGCTCTACCTGCTCTACACCGGTATTAACAGCTTTAGTACCCTCCTCGGTTGCCATTACAGATTTACTTGCAGCCTTTTGAATTTCATTTAATATTGTTCTTACCTGTTGAGTAGCCTGCTTCGACTGCTCTGCCAAACTTCTGACTTCGTTTGCAACTACAGCAAATCCCTTTCCCTTTTCGCCTGCTTTTGCAGCCTCAATAGCTGCATTAACCGCCAGCAAATTTGATTGTTCCGCAAGATCATTTATGCTGTTCATTATATCGCCGATGGATGAACCTTGTTCACTGAGTTCGGTTATACTTTCCGCAATGACTGACATTTGAGATTTTATTTTTGACATCTTTGAAGAAGTTTCATTTACGGCTGCTTCTCCTTCAATCGAATCACTGATAGCCTGTTCAGAACTCCTGGTTACATCCTCTGCATTTTCTCTTGCTGCCTGCGCCGTTTGTTTTACTTCATCAACAGTAATGCTGGTTTCATTTACGGCGGAAACAGTTTGGTTTGAACTTGCGGTTAATTCGGAAATTGTTGCAGTAATTTGTGAAGTAGATGAGACTAATACATTGGCACCCTCAACAATTTTTGAAATTGGCTTGGAAATATAATTTGATAAGAAAAAGGCAAAGATTGATACAACCAATAAAATTATTAAAGCAGTAAATATTATCTTTAATATCACAGAGGATATCTCCTCCGTTAATTCATCTTCATCAATATCTGCTAAAATTATCCAGTTAAAATCTGCTCCTAAAAAAATATCTTCTTTAAGTTCAACCGTATGAAATACCGACAGTGCATTGACACCCCTATAATCTTTGACAATGAGAAAACCGTCTTCACCATTCAATGCCATTTCAACTGCTTTGTTATCTACTTTCTCTTTCATCACGGTTGATTCAGTTGAAAAGCGTGAATTTGATCTCATAAGTTTATCTTCTCCAACCAGGTATACCTCTTCAGATTTGGATTCAGTTGAGTTCAGTTGAACCATCCTGCTTATTTCGCGATTTTCAATTTGCAGAGCAAAAACTGCGACAAGTTCCCCTTCAGAATTATTTACCGGGATTGCAATAAATGCGGCTGGTGTATTATCAGGTTCGTAATATTTAAAGTCGGCAAATGCCTTCTTTTTTGTATCAACTACTTTCTGCCAAACCTCTGTCAGTGATGAAGATGCTGTATTCCCCATATTTATGTTTTTACCAAATTCTGTGCCCTTGTTTACAGTGTAAACAACATGCCCATGTTTTGCGCAAAGAACATAAATGTCTTTATAACCCCAAATTTCAGCGGCTTTTGGAAAAAATTTGTCCCCTTCAATAACCAATTTTTGCAAATCAGAATTATTTGGATTTATATCCTTCGCTGTTGTGTTATTTTTGACGTGCAAATTTTCTAAACTTACAACAAATTTTTTCGCATCACTTGAGTGTGAAAGTAAAATAAGATCATTAAATTTTTCTTTTATAGCATCTACCAAATTATCTCTCTTTATGTGAAGGACTTGCTCCAGCGTATTAGCTTTATCTGTTATAACCGTGTCCGAATTACTTTGTACTTCAATGTAGGAAATGGAAATTATCGGAATAAGCGCAGCCAGAATAAAGGATAATATCAACTTTACTTTAAGGGATAATTTTTCTAAAAATTTCATTAGTACCTCAAATTTTAAATTATTATGATCTCATTTTATCGTCGATTACGAGTGAGCTGTCATTTAACAATTTTGGAGCATCCAGTAATATTATACCGCTTGCGGTTATTCCTGTAAAATATTTTAATTGAGTTTCATCAAAAGTTGCTATCGATTCTTGAAAGCTAGTCTTAGCTATCTTTTTTGTACCAAGAACTTCATCGGCAAGCAAACCGAATTTCATATTGTCATTTGCTAAAACCAAAACATTATTCAAATTCGTAACGCCTTTCTGCGGCATCCCGAAAAAGTTTTTCATATCAATTACTGAAATAATTTCACCCCGCAAATTGATTATTCCAATGACGTATTCGGGTACATTGGGAATAGGAACAATTTCACTTACCTGATAAACTTCCTTAATATATTTATGCTCAATAGCATAAGTCTCATCTGCAATATTAAATTCTACCACTTCAAGTAAATCACTATGTTCGCTATCGTTTTCGTTTTTTTTGGCAAGAATTTTAGCTCTCTCTTTTAATATTTTATTTATTTCTTCTTCAGTCATTTCTGATGAGATAAATTGATTGTTATTTTCGAGCATTGAGTAATCCGTAAATTAATTTTCAACTCAATTAATTAATTGAATTATAAATATCATTAATCAAACGTACCGTTCTTCCTTAACACTAAACCTAAGATCGATTCGGTCACATTCAACAATTCACCGGCAGTAATATTATCTACTTCATCAATAATTTTAACCGATGGTAAATCCACAAGTAAATATTTTGCGGTTTCCAAATGTTTAATTGCTTTTGCAATAAGACCGCGGGAAAAATATATGTTTCCAACAGCAATGAGAGTTTGGATGTGCTCTTCATCTAAATAAGACGCCTTTTGATAGGCTTCAAAGGCTTCTTCGGTTTTACGAATTTCAAAAAATAGATTCCCTAATAAATAATAGTACTCAGGGTTTATTCTATCTTTTTCTATCATTTCATTTAACTTTTTTAATGCTTTATCATTTTTCCTCTGAATAGCGCAGGCTTTGATGTAGTACTCCCAAACCTTGCCATCAATATTTTCCTTCTCACCAGCTTTTTCAATAACTGATTCAACTTCACCGTATTTACTTCGATCGTACAGACTCTTAATCTTATTTTTTAAGGCTTCATCTTTTAAATCATCTTTTGCAGGAGTTACAGGCTTTTTATTTGTTTGTGAGATTCTACTTTTTAGATGATCTAAATTTCTTGGTTTTATTGGTTGAGTACTGCGCCTTGTAATTTTTCTTTTACTATTTGTGCTGCTGACATTATTCATTATATAATTTTGAAATTCAACTTCCGTTGTTGAGCGTTTCCTGTAAAGGGTAACATTATCGTGAGAGACTTTACTGAAGTTCTTAAAATAAGGGTGTATGCTCTCAGTTGGACTAACACAAAGGAATCCGTCAATACTTAAACATTCACGTAATTTTTTTATTACATTAACTCTAACTTCATCGGAAAAGTACATGAGTACATTTCTGCAGATGATTATATCAAATTCATAAATGTTATCAATTGCTGAGGGATAAACCCCATCAATAAAATTTAGGAAATGAAATCTGACTCTATTTCTATAATTGGCTGCTAATTCGAACTTTTCATTTCCGCAGGAATTAAAGTACTTAGAATTAGGTAAATTTTTATCTGAACGAAAAGACCAACTAGAATAAATTCCTGTCTTGGCTTTATTTATGGCGTCGGTATTTATATCCGTTCCCAATAAATATATTTCCCAATTTTCCGGATCGGCTAACAATCTGTCTAAAATTATCATAATAGAATAAATTTCTTCCCCTGAGGAAGACCCTGCAGACCAAATTCTTATCCGATTGTCAGTATTTTTTTTCTTATCAATTAGAAAAATAAGTTCTTTTTCCAATGCCTTCATCAAGTAAGGATCTCTGAAAAAATAAGTTTCGCCAATAGTAAAATGCCTGGCGATTGAGATAATTACTTTTTGTGAAATTTTAGGCTCAGACAACTCTGAATATAGAGATGAAAGCCCCTTAAGGTTTAGATCTGAAACAACTGAAGATATCTTTTTTTCTAAATTATCACTTCGTTCGTTAGATAAATCGAAACCAATAACTTCAGTTATTTTTGCAACAATGGAATTTATCATCTTAAGTTATTTATTTGCTCTATTTATTTTCGATTAATTCGGTCATGAATTTCTTTTCTGCATTTGTTAATATTTTATCAACTTCGTATAACATTATAAATTCATCGTTTTGCTTTCTGATCTCATTTATCTTATTTCCTAAACCGGGTATTACTTTTTCAGCTTCCACAATTTGCAATTCGTCAAATGGGTAAACTCCGTCAACATCATCAATAATAAACCCGAAAAATAATTCACCATTTTTCATCAATAAAATTTTAGAATTTAAATTTGATTTAGGAATTTTAAACCCAAACCGCTTATGCAAATTTAAGATTGGAACAATAGTGCCATGAAAATCTATTAGCCCCATTATCGATGTCTCCATTTTTGGGACTGACGTGATTTCAACCATTCTTATAATGCGTTCAATTTTTGATATTTCTGTTGCAAACTTTTTGGAGTTAAGATAAAAAATCAAAAATCTGCGTGCATTTTCCATTACATTTGTTCCAATTTGATTTTAAATATTAAAAGTGACTACTAAGTACACTTTTACGGTTAAATATAATTGAATTTGCTAAAATTCTTTGTAGGAAAACCGGTAAATCCTTGTAGCATATTTAATGATTTTTTTGTAGGAATATTCCTACAAGCTCTAGGATCCGGCTAAAAGTAAGATTTCACGAATGTGATATTTTATCAAAAAAGAAGGGAATTTTAAAAAGATTGCACAATGAAACTAATTTTTAATTACTCGATATGTTTTTGTGATTTACCAGCAATGATTAAACGGTTGTCGTGCTACCTAAGTTGTTGCAAACCCACGACTTAAGTCGTGGGGATACAAAAAAAAATAAACAAATTTTTAACCGTTTTAACGGTTTATATATTTTATTAGGGGAACTATAATTTGACTTAAATCAATAAATTCTACACCTAAAAAAAAATTTTTTTGGTGGGAGTATTTTCATAGAAAAATCTTTAATATTTTCATTAGAGAAGACACTTGAAAATGATTGCGGAACAATTTTTTAGCATGTTTTACTGATTTTCTAATGACAAATTTGGGTTTAATAAATTCCAAGTTTACGATTGATTCAAAGCTAATCAACATTTAAAGAAAAATTAAATACTGAACCTTCGCCTATTTTGCTTTCCACCCAAATTCTACCGCCATGACCTTCAATAATTCTTTTACAGATCGAGAGTCCGAGTCCGGTTGTTTTTTCTCCGGCGGTTCCTTTCAAAGATACCTTTGTAAATGGATTAAAAATTTTATCTAAATTTTCTTTTTCAATACCTATTCCACTATCCTTAACCGCAACAAGTAATTCATTATTTTCGAGGGAAGCATTAATTAAAATGTCTGAATTGGGATTGGAAAATTTAACCGCATTTGAAAGAAGGTTCTGAATCACTTGTTCAATTTTGCCCGGATCATATGTCATATTTAATGATTCAACACCGGTTGAAAACTTTAGTCTAACGTTTTTATTTTGAGCGAAAATTTCGTTACACTTTATTATTTCGGAAAGGAGTAAAATGATATCTGCTTCCTCCAATTTTAGATCCAATTTACCTGATTCAATTTTGGAAACATCCAAAAGTTCTTCAACCAAATTAAGCATAAAAAAGGAGGACTTATTGATCGTAGAAATAAAATCGATATGATCTGCAGTAAGATCCTTCGATAAATGTTTTAGTATAAATTCGCTGTAAGATAAAATTACATTCAAAGGATTTCTCAGATCATGAGCCGCCATTCCTAAAAACTGATTTTTTAATTTATTTAGCCTTGATAGCTCTGAATTTTTCTTATTTAGCTCTCGTTGAAGATTTGTCAGTTCATTGTTCATTCTCGATATTTCATTATAATCTTCTTCGCCTATATTATCAGTCTTGTTCCCACTGAATAGATCTTTGTAAACCTTTCTTATCTCATTTGCCTGCTCATTATTTATCAGCATTAATTCTTCGTATAAAAAAGAAATGTCACTTTTGCTTTTAAGTCCGAATATTATAAAGTTATCATTGAACTTGCTGCCCGAAAAGT
Source organism: Melioribacter sp. (assembly GCA_016841125.1). Taxonomy (GTDB): domain Bacteria; phylum Bacteroidota; class Ignavibacteria; order Ignavibacteriales; family Melioribacteraceae; genus JAENZU01. The sequence goes on from JAENZU010000041.1 coordinate 10,318, forward strand.
TCAACTCACAAATATCATTTTCTAACTGTAGATTTATTTGCCACTCAAATGCTACTCCCTCCTCCATAATTTTCTCAATGAAATTCTCAGCTTTAATTCTACTATCCTCAGTGAATAGGTCAATAAAATTTTTACCGATAAAATCCGAATTTACCGATTGTGAAAAATTATAAACGACATTTTTCACTTTAAAATCATTTTCGCATATTAATATTAAACCGTTCAATAGATTTTCATCCTAATTTAAACTAATAAGTTTATTAGCTGCGATAATAGCATCTTTGGCATTTAAAGCAAAACCGTCCGCGCCGATGTTTTTCCACAGATTAGCATTTGTGTTAAAAGGTCTTCCCCCAACTAAAATCTTTAAAGTGTTTACATCGAAAGTCTTTCTTACCTCTTTTATAAGTTCCTCAACTGTTGGCACATTAAACGGTATAGTTGAAGAAATTGCCAACAAATCTGCTTCTGTATCTTCAATCATTTTAATAACTCCATCGGTTGGAGTGTTCGAGCCGAGGTAATAAGTATCCCAGCCTTCAATTTCAAAGAAGTCAGTCACCATCCGAATACCTAATTCGTGTAATTCTCCAGCCACGCTAGATGTTACAAGTTTCTTTCCAATCTTTTCTGATGAGAAAATATATTCATACAAATTAGTCATAATAAATTGTGTGGCCGCTGTGCAGTAATGTTCCATAGCAACGGTAATTTTATTAGTTTGCCAAAGTCTGCCGACCTCGTATTGAGTAAGTTGAAAAACATTCAGATAAATATCTTTTACATCAACACCCGCCGATACAGCATCTTTAATTATTTTAGCAGCAAGCTGCCTGTCTCTTCTTAAAAGGGCGTTTAAATATTGCTGTGCCAGAACTCCGGATTTTGAATCCTTAATTAGGAAAGAATTGGATTGAGTGGGATAATTTTCGAATTCTCTAACTGCAGTGCGAATAATTTCAGACAATTGAGATTTTTCATTACCACTCAATTGTTGTTCAAATACTTCCTGCAAAACTTCTAAACTTCTTAAAAACCATTTTATGGGAAAGTTAATGCTATTGAAATACATCTTACACCAAGCAACATAGTCCAAAAATAACTGTGGTTCATTTAACTGGGCTGCAGTTGATAAATAGCTAAGATGGAAATTCAGATCTTCAATAGTTTTTATTTTACCCCTTTCGCCATATTTTTCGAATATAACCGGGTCATCATCATATAAAATTTGAAAAGCATTTTTTACAACATCTTCCTTAGAAATTTTAATTTGCTGATAAAAATAATCTCCCGTGGGCATTAGCGTTTTCCTTTTTATTTATTAATTAAAGAATCAACTAATTTTAATTGACTATTAGAAAACCTATTAACAAATATCAACTACGAATTGTTGATTGATAATTTTTTTAATTAATTAAATGCGTCTGAAAACATTCTGCAAATGAAAGAATTTTGCTAAAATCTTACACTGATTATTGTGCAGAATTTTATTCACATTTAGTCACTCCACCAATATAATAATTATGTCCATAACATTTGTTCCGGTCGGACCGGTTTTTATCAGTTGTCCAATCTTTGAGAAAAAATTGTAGGAATCGTTATTATTTAGATATACTGAAGGAAGTAGATTCAACTCTTCTATTTTTGTCCATGTTGAGTTATCAATGTATGCACCGGCAGCATCGGTCGGACCGTCGGTTCCGTCCGTCCCGCAGCTAATCAGCAAGAAATTGGCTGTTACCTCCCCTAATTCTAAAAGTGCAGACAATACCAGTTCTTGATTTCTGCCGCCTTTACCGCTTCCGATTACATTAACAATGGTTTCTCCGCCAAACAAAATGCAAACAGGGTTCTTCCTTTCGGAGGCAGTTTCGAAAGCGCTTTTTATAATATTTGAGATTTCTCTGCCTATAGTTTTAGCTTCGCCTTCAATTCTGTCTGATATTATTTTTGAATCATAACCAAATTCAGATGCTAAATTCAGGGCACTTAGTAATGCGATTTTGTTGCTGCCAATAATAAAGTGCTTAATCTTTTCAAAATATTTCTTATCACCGATGTCAGCATCATCAGGTGATCTATTTTGGGAATCCAAATATTTGAGGATTGAAACGGGAACGTCATTCATGATTTTATATTTATCAAAAATTTCAAATAAGTCACCTATCTTTGTTTCATCGGGATAAGTTGGTCCTGAAGCAATGAACCCAATATCGTCGCCTATTACATCTGAAATAATTAATGTTATACACTCTGAGGGATAAATGTACTTCGCAAGTTTTCCCCCTTTAATTAGAGAAATCTTTTTCCTGACTCTGTTTATTTCAGTTATATCGGCACCGCAATTGATTAACGTATTATTTAATTTTATAAAATCCTCAAGTGGAATTTCCGGAGGCAGTTTTTCTAAAACTGAAGAACCCCCGCCCGATAACAAAAATATTACTAAATCGTCTTTCCCGGTTTTTGATAGTAATTTTAAAATTTCATCTGCGGCAGCAAGACTTTTTTTATCCAAATTCGGATGCCCTGCTTCAAGAATTTTTATTTTTTTGCACACGGTTTTATGATCGTATTTTGCAACTACAATCCCATCGGTTATCCAGCTCCCAAGAAGGTTTTCAACCGCACTAGCCATATATGCCGAAGCTTTACCGGCTCCTATAACATAAATATTCTTATAATCCTCAAGCTGATAAATGGTATTTTTAATTTTTAGGCAGTTTCCCGAAAGAGTAATTGAATCTTTAATTAGTCGATCAGGTTTAACTGAGTTAATAGCGAAATTTAATATTTCGAAACCGTGAATTTTCAGATTACTCATTTTCGGCATCATTGGCTGGATTTAATAAGATCGTTTTAATTTTAAAATATAAGGATTAATGTGATTATTAATAATTCAAGAATGGTGATTCTCTAAATATTGAAAAAGCTCCCTTGAAGAACTTACTTGGGAGCTTAATTTCAAAATACCGTATTAAAATAAACGGTATTATCTTGTCTCTAAGAGCGGAGGAACCGCAATTGATAATGTGAAAATTTCTTTCTATAGATTTGTTAATAGTAGAAAAAAAATCATTGCATAAATAAGCATCGAAATTGCGTGAAGAAGCAGATCTTTAGGTTTTTTCGACTCTTTTTTTTCAATATTTATTGGTCTAAATATTTCTGAAATCTGAATTTCATGTTCTTCCAAAATTTTCATAATTGGTTTTTCCCGTTAGATTGAATCCATATTCCTTAAGTACGTTAGTTA
>JAENZU010000042.1 GCA_016841125.1 Melioribacter sp.
TCAAAATAAAGCCTCGTTCAATTCTGCATTTAAAAAATTCACAAAACAAACCCCCTCCGAATTCAAAAAAAATTCTGCTTGAAAATATTTCTTCATTCCTGTTTTAAGCGCAGAAGTTTCATTATTAAATTTTAAAAAGCAGCTTCAATCAAATTCTCGAACTCTAAGGAAGTAAATCGGATACTAAGATTGCGGAATTTTAATGTTATATAACCCTCAAGGTATCCCGGCATTTGGGGGCAAGTCTCCTTGAGGGTTTTGTGCTTTAATGCTTTAAAGGAAACGGATTTGAAAATTGGGCTTCGTTCTTTGAAAGAAATAATGAAGAGGCTGTCTCAAAAAGCTTCTTTAGTATTAACCCACATTTTCAAATGTGGGAATACGAGCGAAAATCAAAACTATTAATAACCGTTTTAACGGTTTATTAAACATTTGAGACAACCTCTTAACTGTTTTTTCCTTTCTGCGTTCTACAAAAATGCAACCCCGATGGGGTTGAAAAACTAATCTGTTTCAAATTCCGGTAGAAGTTCAATTATTGTGAAATTAAATTTTGAAAGCTTGCTTTTTACCCACCCCTAGCCCCTCCAAGGAGGGGATTTTATTCAAAAACTTCATTTAAGTTTCAAACTTTATTGGAAGCTGACATTTTACAAATTCGATTTGATGCGGCGAGTTCCGCAGCAACAACTTGCACCTAAACAAAAAAATAGTTATTGCAGATTTACACGAACGAAAAATCACTATATCAATTAATCGATAATTCAAAACCGGTGTAAATGAAATTGCACAATCTTGCAAGAATGTTCCGATAGTTTAAAATGAATGATTGTTAAATATTGAATTCCTTATATTTGCTTCAAAAAAAATTGGAGCAGCTTTGATACAAAACGAAAATTTCATTCCGCTGAAAGGATATCAAAAATTTTCAAATGAGGAATGTTTCAGCAAATCAGAAAAGTTTTTTAATACAGTAAAACTCCGAAGAACTGTAAGAGAATTTTCATCCGAGCCGGTGCTGAAAGAAACAATTGAAAATTGCATTAAATCGGCAGGAAGTGCTCCGAGCGGTGCTAACATGCAGCCATGGCATTTCTGTGCGGTATCTGATCTCGGTTTAAAAAAGAAAATTAGAATTGCAGCCGAAAAAGAGGAGAAAGAATTTTATGGCGGCAAAGCTCCACAAGAATGGCTTGACGTGTTGCAAAAATTTGAAACTAATCCGGAAAAACCATTTCTTGAAGATGCACCATGGCTGATAATGATTTTTGAAAAGAAATACGATTTGGATATAGACGGCAAGAAAATAAAACACTATTACACAAAAGAATCTGTCGGGATTGCATCTGGAATGTTGATTACTGCGTTACATTTTTCAGGATTGGTAACATTGACGCACACTCCCAGTCCAATGAATTTTTTGAATGATATTTTAGACCGTCCTTCAAATGAAAAACCATTTTTAGTTTTAGTGTTCGGATATCCAAAAGAAAATGTTATGGTGCCGAATATTAAAAGAAAGCCGATTCCGGAAATAGCTTCATTCATGTAGTTTGAAATGATTTGAGAAGCTTACCGGCACTGTTAAATATTTCATCGACATGAATTTCCTTTCTCAATGAGTTGATGAGAATAACTTCATCAGCTTCAAGTATATCATTTATAGAAAATTTACTTTCTATTGCGGTTATGTTGGTGTCGAGCAGGTAACGGCGGAAACATCCATTCAGCAATCCGCATGAAACAGGCGGAGTAATTAAAACATCTCCCTTTTTGATAAAAATATTTGTGAATGTTCCCTCGGTAATTTCATCATTTTCATTAAATAAAATGGTATCGGTAAAATCAGTGCCGTCGTGAATTTTTAACAAACTATAAACTTTCCGATTGGTTGTTTTATGATAGAGAAATTTACTATTCCTATCAACCGGCTTATCCGAAAGAACCACCTTAACTTTCGTTGGTCGGGAGTCCTTAAATTCCACCGCCGAAAATTTAATTGCGCCCCACTTATTCAGAAACAATTTTAATCGGTAATTTTTATTTGTGTCAAACTTTGAAATGTATTTAATAAGTTTGCTTCGGCAGGATGATTCATCGAATTGAAAAAGAAAATAATCAGCCGATTTTTTAAGTCTTTCTAAATGATAATCAAATAAAAACACTTCTCCATTTTGCAATAGCATCGTTTCGAACAGTTCAAAATAGGGCATCGGTCTATTCAGGAAATCCGCTTTTAGCAGAACTTCGGAATACTCACTTTCTGGGTTGCTGTCGGATACAATTCCGCTTCCGATTCCCATCTCTCCATTGCCGGTTTGTTCATTAATAATTAGAGTGCGTATCGCAACATTGAAAACCGATTGCCTTTTCTGCCATAAACCAATTGATCCGCAATAAATTCCGCGGTTATCAATTTCAAGTTCGTTTATTATTTCCATTGTTCTCAGTTTCGGTGCGCCTGTTATCGATCCGCACGGAAAGAGCGCTTCCAAAGTTTTCGTTAATCTCGGAGTTTTCAATTCTGCATTCACCGTTGTAACCATTTGATAAAGAGACTCATACTTTTCAATCTCAAAAATATCTGCGGGCTGCACGGTTGACTGCCGGCTTATTTTTCCGAGATCATTGCGGAGAAGATCAACTATCATTATGTTTTCGGCTCTATCCTTTTCGCTTTCAATCAGCTCAATTTTATTTTTGTCATCTTCTACGGGATCCGGCAATCTGCGCTGTGTTCCCTTCATTGGGCGTGTGCGGATTTTCCTTCCGTTTTGAGAAAAAAAGAGTTCGGGCGAAAACGATATTATCTTTTCGTCACCATTATTAATGAGCGTAGAATAAGATGATGATTGATTGAATATGAGATTCAAAAACAAATTCTCCATATTAACTTCAAGATTGAATTTCCCTTTCACCGTATAATTCACCTGGTAGGTATCGCCGGCTGTAATATAATTCTTAATTTTAAAAATATTGTTAATGTATTCTTCTTTAGTTGTATTCAGTTTGAATTGCGAAATTAATGGTGAAGCAAATTGTTTTTCGGTCAAACCCTTGAATGAAATTTTTCTTGCGGGAATAATCTTAAATGAATGCCTGTCGAAAAAATAAAATTTCAAAAGGGGTTTGGCGCTGTTGTCATCAATAAAATTAAGAGTTCTTTCTTCGAGCAAATAGCCGAACTCATAATTGATCAACCCAAATCCGGCGCTGCTTTTTTTGTAAAGTTTATCGATATCTTTCTTTCGATTATCCCAATTTGATTTACCAAAAATCTCGATAGTTTCGGTTGGTTCGTAAAATAAAAATGTTCGTGCGCGTTTGTAAATTGACGGAGTATAAAATAGCGCCTTAATTTTTCCGTCTTTAAAATCGTTTAATATTTTTAGAATGTTGAACATCGTTATTAAATTTAGGTAAGCTTTCTGCTTTTGTAAAGCTGATAAGTAATAAATAAATTTTGAAATACAACGTAGCAGACCGGCCCGACGGCAACAAGCGGATTGATAAACGTAAGTGCTATCCAAATTAGAAATGCATTATTCTTCTGCCCGAGGGATTGACCTGATTCAAGTTTTACCTTTTTTTCGCCAACCAAATAACCAATAAAGAAATTTACCACTACAGTGATCAGCACTATTAATGGGATCATATAAATTATAGAATCATTCAAATTTACTTCCGATCTAACAAAATGGGATGCTTTGGATACACCTAAAAAAATGTTTGCTACAAGCAGGTAAAAGGATAAGTCTTTGGGTAAGTTTATTTTTCCTTTTGATTTTTTTACAGCCGCCCGTGTAAAATATGCAAGCACAAATGGAACCAGGATTACAACAAGCACGGGGAGCAATATTTGAAGTACGGAAATTGAAGTCCCTTCTAAAATTAATAAGGAGAGAATTGGAGGAAGGAAAAGTGCCGCCGCAAAATTTGTAAGCATCATTGATATAAAAGTGTAGTCGATATTTCCACGCAAAAGGTTAATAATTGATGGAGCCGCAATTGCGGTCGGTGCAGCTAAGGATAAAAACGCAATTTGCGCAAGCGTACTATTGAAATTTCTAAAGATTAGAAAAGTACCGATAGCAGCAGAATAGGAAAACATTAGAATCAACAAATGACTTTTTTCGAATTTCCAATTTTTTACGTTCAATTTTAAAAATGCAAAAAAGAGCATCCCCATCAATAGGTATTTGATCAAAAATGAATACTCTGCCCCTTGAGGGATAATAATTCCGAGTAGAATGGCAATAATTAAAAGTATATTTTTCACACAATAAAAATAGTACGATTTATTATTTTTTACTTACAGGTATTTCAAATTTGCAAATTTTATTATTTGAACTTTAAACTTTAGGAATCACAAATGATCTTGAGATTAATGATCGCATCAATGCTAGTGCTGGCTTCATGTACAAATAAAACGGAAGATGAAAAAATGAATTCGATAGCTGAAGATTATGTAAACCTCGCATTGCGTATTGGTCAGTATGATCAAAATTATATTGATGCTTATTACGGTCCGGAAAGCTGGAAGCCGATCGAATTAACTGAGGATCAAAAAACTAATTTTCCTACGAGTGAATTTTTAGAAAAAGCGGATGACTTGATAGATCAATTAAGCGAGATCGATTCAGCTAAACTTGATGAACTTTCAAAACTTAGGTATCAATATTTGAGCAAGCAGATTAAATCAATGGAAGGAATGATATTCTACCTCTCCGGAAAAGAAATGACATTTGATGAGGAATCCCGCCTTCTATATGACGCAACTGCACCTTCAAACAGTGTTCAATATTATCAATCAATTCTAGACAGCCTTGATTCCGAACTTCCCGGCGAAGGCTCCATCTATGATCGGTACAATAATTTCCGCAATCAATTTGTGGTTCCGGTTGAAAAATTAGAATCGGTTTTTAATGCCGCACTTGAGGAAAGCCGCACACGAACAATAAAATATATTGAGCTTCCGGCTGGCGAAAACTTTTCGGTTGAATATGTTACGGATAAACCCTGGGGAGCTTACAATTGGTATCAAGGCAATTATCAAAGTTTGATACAGGTGAATAAAAGTCTTCCGATATATATTGACAGGATAATTGATCTTGCATCACACGAAGGTTATCCCGGGCATCATGTTTATAATTTGCTGCTTGAGAAAAACTTACTTAATGAAAAAGGATGGAAAGAATTTTCAGTTTATCTACTGTATAGTCCGCATTCATTAATTGCCGAGGGAACTGCCAACTTTGGCATTAACATCGCATACCCGGATAATGAAAGAATTGAATTCGAAAGTAAATTTTTGTTTCCTCTGGCTGGATTCAATCCGGCGGATGCAGAAAAATATTACAAAATATTGCGGCTTACCGAAGCTCTTGATTTTTCGGAAAATGAAGCCGCCCGAAATTATATCGACGGTAAATTTGATAAGGCTGAAACTATTGACTGGTTGAAAAAATATTCTTTAATGTCGCAGGAAAGAGCAGAAAATATTGTCAGATTTATTGAAACATACCGCAGTTACATTATAAACTACAATGTTGGGAAAAAACTGATTAAAGATTTTATTGAAAACAGCGCTGCCGCAAAAAACAAAGCCGAGAGATGGAAACTGTTTGAGAGATTACTCTCTACTCCGCAAACCCCATCGGGCCTATTACTAAAATAATTTTCGCAATCTGTAGAATATTTTAATTCGATATTGATAAAAATAGATTGACACTAAATAAAAATTGATTTATTTTTGTTTCGATCTTTATCGAACTAAATTAGAGTCATTTATGGATATTTCACAAAGTATAGAAATTATGAAATCGCTTGCGGACACTTCGCGTCTTCAAATATTAAATTCTTTGATGGAAAAGCCTCAGTATGTGGAAGAGATTGCAAACAGGATTGACCTTGCCGAATCGACGGTTTCCTTTCATCTAAAAAAGTTAGAAAGTGCCGGCATGGTGGATAAAAGAAGAGAACAGTATTACACCATCTATTCAATTAACGAAAAACTGTTTCATAAAACACTAAAAGAATTATCTGCCTTTGAAAACATTGACAAATATGTTCAGGAAAAAAGAATTAACGATTATCGGGAAAAAGTATTGAAGACATTTTTCAAAGGGAAAAAACTCCTGCAGCTTCCGGTTCAGAAAAAGAAAAGAATGATAATACTTGATGAATTTTACAAAAAGTTTGAATCCGGCAGGAAATACAAAGAAGAAAAAGTGAATGAAATTATACTTACACATTTTGAAGATTATTGCTGGATAAGGCGTTTGATGATTGAACATGGAATGATGTTCAGAGAAAATCAAATTTACTGGATTAACAAAAATTACAAACCCGGTGGTTAAAATGGAAAAACAAGAACTTAAGAAAAAATACAAAAACTCCGAAATTCCAATGGGAATTTATAAAATCACAAATTTAGCTAATGGTAAAATTTTTGTCGGCAGCAGCAGAAATTTGGATGCTCGAATTAACCGACATAAATTTGAGCTGAAATTCGGTTCGGAAAGTAATAAAGAATTATTGAATGATATTAAACAATTTGGTGAAAAAAGCTTTGAGTTTGAGATCATCGATTTATTAAAATACAAAGACGAGCCGGATTACGATTATACCGAAGATCTGGAAACACTTGAAGAACTCTGGAAGGAAAAAATTAAATCACTTGGTAAACAAGTATACAATTCAAATTAATATAATAAGCCCCTTCGGAAGAAGGGGCAAAGTGAATGTTGATACTATTTAATAGTATCGACCACACCCACACCTCACAATTTCTTCACCCTTGCCGCGGGTTAATAACTTTCACCAATCTTCACACTCCCTATTTCTGAAAACTCTAAATTGCTAAAATACCGGTGAGCATTTTTTTTCATTTGTGAAATGCCATTCCGTGCGAAACTGAAGAAATGGAAAGTTTATTATAAACCTCAAACTTGCATTTCGAACACGCGGTCAAAACATCAAAATTATTTTCAAGCTCAAGCTTGAGTCCGCACTTTTTACAAATATAAATTCCCCTTCCTGGTTTATCGCCTTTTTTGTACATCGAAAATATTTCCTTCAAGAACAGATTAAAAATAAATGATTTAACAATTCAAGTTTAAATTATTTGTCTATGAAAAAAATCAGTATAACTACCAGTTTTAAACCTCTAAAAATATATATTCGTTCTGCTGAACCAAGTATTAATACTAGTGTTAATTTTGGTTGTTATATTTTATATTTAATTGAATTTTGTTTGGAAATATTTGCCCGATTAAAAGCCGCCTTTTATTTGCCATGAATGAATACACAGTAGATAAATTTTTTGATCAGTTTTTTAGCTTAGATAACCCAATTCTATATGCCGTACTTTTTGTATTTATTTTTCTTTTGATCTTATATCTAATTAGAATTGATGTTATACAGCCGATGAAAAAGAGGCATCTGGAGAAAACTAAAAAGCTTCAGCATGATTATAATGCCAGAATGGCGTTGTTTGCGGATCTGGATTCTGATCCGCTATTCAGAATCGACCTCTCCGGAAAAATATTAATGGCAAATCAAGCATCACTTAATCTATCTGAAAATGGGGAAGTGGTCGATAAGAATATCTTCGATATTTTACCTGTTGGTAAGATGGATATCAATGAGCTAATAAATTCTAATAGAAGTGAAATGATAACTAGAGAAATTTCAGGCAGATATTATTCTATTGAATTTAAAGGAATTGAAAAGTTAAATGCTGCACATGTTTATTTGCATGATATTACTACCAGGGTTGAGGCAGAAAAAAAATTGAATGAATACCAAAAATATTTGAGTAGAAAAGAAGAAGATTCAAAAAAACAGATTGCAAAAGAACTGCACGACAGCATCGGTCAATCCCTTCTGTTTATGAAATTAGATATTCAAAAATTGGATGGAGGAAATGATTATAAATTAACTGAAATGTTTGAGCCGATATATTCTAATCTTGATAGCGTGAACAAAGAATTGCGCGAAATTTGTAATTCGCTTTCCCCAAGGGTATTGGAACATCAGGGATTAGCCGCGGCACTTGATGCTCTCATTTCTCAGGTGAATAAAAGGCAGAATATTAATGGATCACTTAAACTTCACGGCGAAGATTTAGATCTTGACTATGACAAAGAACTGGAAATATTTCGAATAGTTCAGGAAGCGATATCAAATATTGTTAAGCATTCGAATGCGGACCAATTTGAAGTTAGTTTAATAAATTCCGGTACAGCTTTAATGGCAGTAATTTCTGATAACGGTAATGGTTTTGTGGTTGAAGATAGATTGAATGACAAAAAAGGGGGATTTGGATTAATGAATATGATAGAACGTGCCGAAAATATTAACGGCAATTTAAATTTTGAGTCTGAGCCAGGTAGAGGAACCTCAATAATTTTTAATCTGGAGTTAAACCCGAAATGAAAAAGATTCTTATCGCCGAAGACCATCATTTGGTAAGAGAAGCATTCATCAATATGCTTCAAGGAGAAAATGGGATTTACATTGTAGGTGAAGTAAAGAACGGCGAAGATTTAATAAATCAATACTTTAAACTCAAACCCCATTTAGTATTAGCCGATATCGAAATGCCGATAAAGAGCGGACCCGAAGCCGCGCGTACAATAATTGAAAAAGACAAAGACGCAAAAATTTTATTCCTGTCTCAACATGAAGGGGATGAGTATGTGTTTCTGGTTTACAAATCCGGGGGAAAAGGGCTCATAAGCAAGGCTGCCTTAAAGGGAGAACTCCTCTTTGCCATAGATTCTATTCTTGCAGGTAATTTATATTTTGCCGATTACGATACCGAAGAACTAGAATCGGTTGTCAAAAGAATGGAATTCGTTAGAATCAACAATTCACCCCCCTTTTTAGATAAGCTCACCGAAAGGGAAAAGGAAATTTTATTTCTGATCGGAAAAGGATTAGCCAGTTTGAAGATAGGCGAAAAACTATTTATTAGTAAAAGAACAGTGGATTACCACAGAAGCAATATAATGCAGAAACTTAATCTATCGAACCTTGCTGAAATGGTGGTTAAGGCAGTTGAATATGTGAAATCTGAAGAGGAAAAATAAAGGAGTTAAAATTCTTTTAAACATGTAGCCCGTCTATATTCCCATTCAAACAGCAACAGGTACTTTTACTGATTTGACTTCATCTGCTTCTAACTAAATTTAGGTAGTTACGAACTTATATAAGGTGGGAATTTGAAAAGTGATAAAATTATTCTTCTTGCAGCGGCTTTGATACTGTTGGTTTCGTCAAATTGTAATCACTGCCAATCTATCGGTACTATTTTCACCTCTGTAAAAGCGGAAGAGTTATACGGATCTGTTATCAGTGCTGTAGAAATTTCTAAAGATTCATTGCTGGAAATTTTGAACAAAACCAATGATTATGTAATGTTAAATATTGTTGAAGAAAAAGCCGTTTTTTTAGATCAATCCAGAAATGTGATATCCGGTCATAAAATATCAATTAAAGAATCTGACGTTTTTTACAAGTGCAGTAAAAGTAAGATAATTGAATTGATTGATTTGGTAAATTCGTTAAATCTTTCAATCGAAATAAGAGCTGATAGTTTGACAATTTCTAACAATAATTATACTTTGGAGGAGTTATTTCCTTGTCCACCTTATTGTGAATAATTTGCTGCTTATAAATTTCATAGCATATTTCGGTTTAATAATATTCTTCATTATTGCATTCAGGCAATATTACAATAAATATTTCTTCTATTTTTTAGTTCTTGGATTGGCTTCTCCTATTCCAGTTATCATTTATCACATTACGGGAATGGCTCCGTTTCGGTTTTCGCTCCCTTTTATTATTATGGCGCCTGCGGCACTAATTTTTTACGAGCCGAAAAAATATATCCTTCAAATTGTAATTTTCTCAATTCTACTTTTTATTCTTTCACCTTTTATTGATCGAGATACTAATACCTATATTAAACTAGCAGGTCATTTTACTTCATTTATGATATTGACAATGAGATTCAGCAGCTGGTTCTTCAAAAAAAACATATTAAATATTTTCCTGCTCATGCTAGTTTGTTACGAATTGTTGACCGTTCTTAAAACAATTCAGCATGTTTATTTTTCAGAGGTAACAATAATCAACTTCTACATCGCAAGCTCATTTCAAATTTTGATGGGTATCTTTTTTATTGTATTCAAAGCAGATTCCCCTAAACTGAGTTTGAAAGTGAGCAGATTAAATTAAATCACTTTTTTTATTTTAGATATTAGTTACTATTTTTGCGAAATTTTTTATAATAATTAAGGAGAACAAATTGACAAATATCAAAAAATTTCTTGTAATTACAGGCATCTTCCTTTTGGGTATTTCCGCAACAAAACATAGTGCTCAGGATAGACCAATCCAGCTTGCTTTGTTCAATCCGGTGCAGCTATTTCATGAAAGCAGCTCTATTACCGGTGCAAGATTCAGTCTACTTTACGGAAAAAATGCTGCTGTAACGGGACTTGATCTTGGTTTGGTTAATGTTTCCACAAGCGGTCAGACAGGAATTCAATGGGGTTTGGTTGGTATTGCTGAAGGGGGATTTTCAGGATGGCAGGATAACTTTGTTAACATTTCAAAGAATAATTTTTCAGGCTTACAGTTTGGCTTTGTAAATTCTCACAATGGTTATTTTAATGGTTTACAAATTGGATTTGTGAATTTTACAAACTCTATGAAAGGTTTGCAGCTTGGATTGCTTAACTTCATTTCCGAAGGTGGATTTCTACCCTTCTTCCCCTTCTTTAACTTTTCATTTGATTAAAAAACTATTGATCAATGCCCCGGCTTAAATGTCGGGGCAATAATAATTTCTACACAATTTTATCGAATATTACACCCTCCGTTATTTCGTCAAGAGCATCTTCTTTGTTTGTCTGAATAATCCATTTATTTCAAGCTGAAAAAAATAAACTCCGCTCGGTAATCCGGAAGCGTTAAATTCAACTTCGTATGTACCGGGCTCCATCGGTTTGTTTAACAGTGTTGCAACTTCGCTTCCGAGGAGATCGTAGACCTTTAATTTCACAACCTCACCCCTGCCCCTCTCCTTACTAAGGAGAGGGGTTTGGGGAGAGGTTGGGATTGAGAATTTTATTTTTGTCGTTGGGTTGAACGGATTTGGGTAATTCTGCAGCAGCACAAATTCACTCGGGCGGATGTCTGTAGATTGCTCAACATCTGTTAACCTGGCGCTGAAAGAGGCAGCGGCAGCTAAATTTAATTGCGCAACCTTATTTACGAGAGTCATATTCAAAGTGCCGAAAGTATCTGCGGAGGTATGGTAAAATAAATTCCGCTGATAAAAATTTCCGTTAACCCACGGAGGTGCATTTTCAATAAAAAGAATTGCCTTAAAACCATATTGCCAAAAGGAGTGATGATCACTGTATGTTCCTAATGTAAACGGGGGATTATCCAACAATAATTCTATTTGGAAAATATCATTCACCTCCAAAAATTTTGTTCCGAACCATTCTGATGCCTGGTTTGCAACAATGGAATTATAATCGTGTGAGTTATTGTATCCGATCATATCAATCGATACCATACCGAGAATGTTGTCATTATTATCCTTTGCATTTGATGCAAAATGAAGACTGCCGTGATGCGAGCCGTTGTATGCAGGTCCCGATTCTTCTGCACCAAATGCCACAAATTTAATCGTGAAATCATTTTGAAAATTGTTTGCCGGATCAGCAAGAATTCTTGCAATCTCAATTATCGTAGCGACACCCGTGGCGTTGTCGTCGGCTCCCGGCGATTCAATTGTCTGCCATTGTGAATTCCACACGGATGCCCCCTCCCTGCTTGCAGAGCAATCGTAATGGGCTCCGAAAACATAATAACTTGAGGATGAAATTGAACCCTCCAGTGTTGCAACAATATTTACAATTGGTTTTGTATTAAAGGGGCTTGCCGCCGAGGGAATATAAAAAGTATCATAAACAACCGAAGTTAATCCTATAATTTTATCGAACTCCCTTTTTATATAAACTGCCGCAGAATCATTGCCCGGTGTTAGATTCACTCTACTTCTGTGTCCGCCGGCATTTTCAAGATTCTGAATATGATACGTCAAATTTTCAGTCGATACTGAATCAACCATATCCGAAATCTTTTCGAACAGAACTTGCTGTGAATAAATACTTACCGTAAAAAAAATAAACAGGCTGCAAACGTATCGTTTCATTTTAAATTCAATTTTTTAATAAAAATTAAGTTAACAATAATTCTAAAAAGATTTTCAAAGACATTTAAGACTTGTAAAATACAATTCGCTTATTTATATTTGGTCTAAATAATAATAAACTAATATCACACAGCTAGGTTTTTTAGAAGGAATTAAAATAATGAAAAAATATATTGTTCTGCCATTATCTCTTTTAATTGTTTTCGCTATAAATATAAACGCCCAGTTTGAAGATTTTTTTGAACCCAAAACAACGGTCGGCGGGTATGGCGAACTTCATTATAATTATGAAAAACCCGAAATGGGGAAGTCGAAAAAAACTTTAGACTTCCACAGATTTGTACTTTTCTTTTCGCATTCATGGTCTGAAAAATGGTCTTTTAAAGCCGAGGTGGAACTTGAACATAATTTTGTAAGCGACGGTGAAGGCGAGCTCGAACTTGAACAAGCATATGTAAATTATCATCACTCAGATTGGTTCGGATTTCAGGCAGGCGTAGTTCTCCCCTCGGTTGGATTAATTAACGAAAATCATGAACCGCCCCTATTTTTAAGCGTCGAAAGACCGGTTTACCACAATGTAATAATACCTACCACCTGGTTTGGGAACGGCGCCGCCGTCTATGGCAATCTCAATGGCTTCGATTACAAAATTACAATTATGGAAGGGTTGAATGCCGACAAATTTAAAGCAAGCAGCGGAATTAGAAGCGGAAGACAAAAAGGTTTCAAAGCTAACGCAGAAAATCTTCTTTATAATTTCAGACTCGATTATTTAGATATTCCCGGGTTAAAGATTGGAGCTTCATTTACATACAATAAGGCGATGGGGGATTCTATCGATATTCCCTTAACATTAATTGAAGGACACTCACTTTATACCGGGAATAATGTTTTCGCAGCTGTAGAATTCGGAATGATAAATTTCGAAAATGGAGAGATTGAGAAATCACTTGGATATTATTTCGATTTAGGATATAATGTCGGTTCATTTTTCGATTGCGAAACTGAAATAATCCCATTTTTCAGATGGAGCCAATATAATCCGGCTCACTCAACTATTAGCGGCGGTAATTCTGAAAAGCAATACTCATTCAGTAAATGGATGGTAGGAATATCTCTAAAACCATTGCCTCAGATTGTATTTAAAGCAGATTACAGTCAGCCCGAGCGTGAATTGGATCATATAAAAACAGATCAATTTAATTTAGGTATAGGTTACTTCTTTTAAGTTCGAAAGGATAAAGCTTTGTTTATAAAAAGATTTTTGATATCAATGATTTTATTAAGTTTTACACTTCACGGCAGCGAATTGAAGGAAAGAT
>JAENZU010000711.1 GCA_016841125.1 Melioribacter sp.
CCGAAGGCATTAAATTTTTTATCGGGGATTCGATATCATCTTACGAAGAGTCGCACTCACTTGTTATTGATGAAAGAGCAGATAAGATTATTTTCGACGACTACAATAGAGACGGTATTCAGGATATTGCATACTGGAATAAAAAAAGCGGAATTATAAAAGCAGCGTTCGCATCGAATGAGGATTCACTTTTTAAAAAGTTTGTACCTTATTTTTATGACAAATCCATAGTTGACGCAGCCTCATTTGGGTTCGGCAATTCTAAAAAAATAGCAGCTTTGTCTAAAGATGGCAAAATTAAAATAGTCAGTCCGGTTATTTCAATTCAGGATAACTTAGAGCTTCGAGCGGGTGGTAAACCACACAATGTTCAAAGATTCGGCTTGCAAGCCGGCTTGGATATCTGTTTTTTAGATGAGATAAATGACGACCTCAATATTATTCTTTCCGAGTTAGGGAGCCCACTAAAATATTATTTGAATTTTCCGCTTTCCCAAAAATTCGGCAACTTTAAACAGCATTCGGCAATTTCAAATTCTACCGGTTTTGTGTTTTTTACTAAAGGTGAAAGATTAATCGAAACCATTAAATTAGCTCCCGATTTTTCAATTCAATTGAAGAAAAAGTTTTATACGGACTACCCTGTAATTGATGCGGAAATTGATTCTGACGAAAATGGAAATACAATTATCAATACGATTCAAGCGCGCGGAAACAAAATACTTAACGGAGTTTTTTCTCAAAAAGCAGCGGGAAAATGGGACGAAAAATACGCTTTGATAGACTCCAATTTTATAACTGCGGCATTCTGCAATTTGGAAAATTATCCTATAATTTATTTTAGAAAAGATAATGAAGAGGTAAAATTATTTTTATACAACTCAATTAATAACATTCCAATTGAGCAAGGCAGCTTCTTAATTGATAGTAGCGAAAATGTTATCAAATCATCCTTTGTTTCTTTTCAATCGAACCAAAAAAGGAGAGTGATTTCTATTTTAGAAGTCGGCAGCGAAGAATATTTTTATTTATCGGATGGAATTACTACAGAGCAATTTAAGTGGAAAACATCAGCGCCGTGGAAAAGCTCAGTTGATCAAATAAAATTTTATTCGAATGACGATTCCGGCAGCGAAAATCAAGGGGTTTATTTTTATGATACTTCGTCTAAAATGTTCGGCGAATTGAATTTTAATTTTAGGACTAAAACTGTCGCCTCTTCGAAAATCATTGAATCCGATAATGTCAATAGTTATTTTGTCACCTCTCTAAATGAGGAAAAGCAGTTTTTGATTTATACCGACCCAGTAAAAGGGTCTATTGTTTTAAGAGAAATTAATGAATAGAAAATTCCTACTTATATATTTAGTTTTTTCATTTGTAGTATCGGCTCAAAATTTGGATTCACTTTTTGAGCGTTATGTAGAATTGAAAACTCAGTTCACAGCCGAAAAATCCGTGGGTGAGTTCCAGTCCGGCAGCCTGCCGCAAAAATGCGCGCTTGATATTCAATCTCTTATAATGGAAAACTTAAATAATTTTAGACCCGATCAGCGGTTGATAATAGAAGAATTAAAATCTCGAATTCCGCTTCAAACTAGTGTTGTAACACCGAAGGGGTATTTCAGGATTCATTACGATACAACCGGTGCAAATGTACCCGGTTTTGA
>JAENZU010000043.1 GCA_016841125.1 Melioribacter sp.
AATAAAATTGACTTTTTCTGAATATTGGCTGCTCAGTGTTGAAAATTTCTCCCTAGTAAGCGCGGGGTATTTCAAACTCCACAAACTAACCATTGTATTTTCTGTCGGGATATACTTTTCGTCCTTTATCATTAGATGATCGCTACCTGCAATTAGAAATTCATTACTTTTAGAATCAAAGCAAAGTAAATAGTAAGTATCAGATTGGCGACTTGGTTGAAGCGGTGCTCCCAATATCGTAACGGTTCCTGTATTTAAGTTTAATTTATTTAATTGTAAATTAAGCAAATTATCTTTATTGATGTGATTTATATAAAAAATGCTGTTCTCTTCAGATAAATAATAGCCGCTATAAAAATTAATACTAGCGAAACTGATTGGATCCGGGGTAATCGCTAGCTTCTTAATAATCATGTCGTTTAAATTTATTTGAAAAATATCTGATAAAAAGCTTACACCATCTTTTTGTTGACCGCTTTCATTTCCGTATCCGCCTAAGAGAAAAATGCTTTTCTCGTCAGGTCCCTCCACAATTAAAGATGATTGACGGGGAGAGATTCTATCTCCTGAAAATTTTATTTTCTCCCAGTTTTCATTCTTGAAAACGTACTTATAAAAATCATTTTTAAATGTGTAATAGCCGTAACCTCCAAATCTATAAATCGATCCATCCGTTCTATCAAAAAAAACTGTTGAGGAATAAAATTGATTGGATGTTTTAGTTTTGTCTACTTCGGACCAAGAGCTGTCTGCCAAGTTGAAATAGGATAATTGACCTCCTCCTCTGTGCTGCATAATCAAATCGTTATCTTCTAAGCTTGGATAAATCCGGAAGTCTCTTATGTTCGGTTGAGTATTTACTGGGATTTTATTTTCAATCATTTGTGAGGGATCAAAAAAGATTACAGATTCTTGATCCGCAATAATTAGTTCCCCAGCCTCGTTATCAAACGTGATACCCACCTCGCCAAATGTTTTGAATTTATTTTGAAGCTGCCAATAATAGTAGTTATCTAAAATCCAGTGTGGATTTTTAGCCAAAGCTGTTCTGCCATTAATTTTATCCTTCAAATTTTCTGACTCAGAATAATCCAACGCCCAGAAATATTTTTCTTTTAGAATATTTTTATCGTAAACTAATATCCCCACATTCCTGAGCACTCCATGAAATACTTCGCTTGAATAGAATTGACCAAACGTAGCACCGAACACTATTTCCAAATCATTTTTTTTGTTAAAAATAAAAGAAGAAGAAGTAGAAGTGGAATCAATTTTAAAGTAGATCTTATTTTCAAAAAAACGGAAATCAATTTCGAACTGTAGAAAATTGCCTTTACCTAAGAGGTCAATAGGTATATCGATAGCCGATAGCTGCTTGTTGGGGATATTGTTAAGTTGAAATGTTACAGTATCATTTTGTTCTATTGAAGCGGAAATTATATTAAAATAAAGTGAGTCCGATAAATTAAATTGAATAATTTCAGAGAAATCATCCACGTCCCAGAGACTTAATTCGAATTTTAATTTGAATCCTTCACTTACAAAGATTTTTTCGTAAGGCGTTAAATTTAGAGTGGTTCTACTTCCATGCTCTTTAAGATGCTTTCCGTTAAATATTAGTCCGGATTTCGTATTTTCTTGCGGATGGATGTAGATAATCGATAAAATAAGGTATACACTTATTATCAGTCTTTTAACCATTATTTAGCGCAAGATTAATTTGATGTCCCATATAAAGTAAATATAAAGAAATTCCTTTAAATTATTGGCCCTCAAGATTTCTTAAAAATTATTCGGGAAATGCACTCTTCAAAAAGGTAGTTCAAAATCAATATAAAATTAGATTTGCTATTTTAAGAGGTGATTAGGTTTATAGTTTTAAGTAAAGCTTTTACTTTAATATCAACACTTTGCACCAATAAAAAGGATGAGTAATTTATTTCCGTATTCCTTTACTTTTTATTAAGACCATTCATATAAGCGCATCTTCAAATTTTAATAATACAGCCAGTACCACCTAAATTCTCCTGTTGAATTATATTCAATAGCCGGGAATGGCAATTTTATAAATGTCATTGCCTGTAAAACCGTTTGTAAAAACTTCGAATCTGTTTTAATCTTAGTCCAATCAATGTCTAAAGATAAAAGATATTGTCTGTAACGTTTGGTTTCCGGTATCACAACGCCATCATAATATGTGATATTTTCAAATTCGCCATACATTCCATTTGCTCCATACCCAACTGCAATATTCAGCCAAGATGGAACTATTGTATTTTCCACAAGCTTGTTAATCGGAATTGATAACCAGTAAGTGTGACCATTATAATCTTTGAGCAATCTGTTTAAAGTAGTTTTGCCAAGATAGCCGTTTGCCTTGTCTGAGTAAGCGGATTCGGAATAGCTGAACTTGTACTTTAGAACTTGTTCTTTAAATAAAAATTCCTGACCGAAGACTAGAGCAGAGCCAATTGTATTTGCCGCCATATCACCCCAGGAAAAGCCGTAGCCCTCATGAATTCCATCCATTATTTCCACCGGTGTCTGAAGTATCAATCCCAGGGTTGCACCAAATAAAAGCGCTTCTTTCCGAGTAAAACCGGAATTCAATAAATAGTGGTATCCAATATAGCTGTACACATAAGATCCATAAATATGACCAAACTTATCAACCTGCAGGTAACTGCTGTTGTCGTTATAAAAATGAAACGGGACTACCTTCTTGTCTTTATACCATATATTATTAAGAATGAACAATGATCCCGCATAATAAGCTGCTGTAAAACCTAGAGCTTTATAAATGGTACTATTATTTATTTGCGTTGAATCCGATCTTTGATCACTATCTTGAGGCTGTGCAACTGAATGAGCAGTAAAAAGTTGTAATACAAAAATTACAAGAAATAGATTTTTCATTTGAGGTTAATGATCTTTTTATTTAGATAAGTTGCTAATCAAACACATATAAAATTAAAATCTATTTATCATTTGATTCAAGTTTAAATATTTTACTGAGCAGAAAAAATATAGGTAGGGGCACGAGAGCGTAACCTATAATTCCGATATTTCTGATTTGCATGTTTCCAAGCGGAACACCAAGAAGCCCCAAAAGGCTTAGAACCCCGCTCATTATCATTAAAACTCTTACAGTTTTTTCAATCCTGCCGTTTCTAAAAACTTGTGAAGCGAATAAAAATGAAATAGCAAAGAACCAATCCCAGGCAAGTATATCTAAAGAATATACAGCGGAGGGCCACTTGAACGAAAAGAAAAGTGAAGCCCAAGGGGAGTCGGCAACAGAGCTTAGGCGGCTGAAAGTTAAAATTACAAAATGTATGCTTGACGTTATAACTGCCATAATTATCATAAATATAAGTGCAATTCTGCTGAATATCTTTGCTTCATCAGATGCGTAAGAATCAACCGCTGCCATAACAATTAAAATTAATGGCGCTATTAGTAAGATGAGTATTTCCATTAGGGTGAAATATGGTTCACCAATGGGATCTTCTGGAGATTTAAGAGATAACAGCCCCAAAGTAGTAATGATTACATAAGCCAGTAAAAGATAGAAAACAGCTATGGCAGAAATTTTCCCAATTTTCAAATGCCGCGTTGCGATATCTTTATTCGACATTGATATTCTTCTCCTTTTAAAAATAAACTACTAATCAAAAGAAAATTAAAGCGATAATAATTGCATTTGTTCTTTTACGTCTAATTTATCGTCAATCAGTTTTTCGCATTCTACACCTTTTGGAGTAGAACACTTGTACTTTATCAGATTCTTCTAATGAAAATACTCCGAGACGAAAAGCATTCCATACTGTTTCGGCATCTGTAGATTGTATAATTATTCCTAACTCTCCTAAAACGAAATCTTCTATTTTTGCGCTAATATACAGTAATGATATGGCGGTAAATTAATGTTGTATTTTATTATAGAAAAGCCGGATATGGTCAAAAGACTTTTTAACTCTTCCGGTTTAGGTCTTATTAACATACTTGGACCTCTTGGAGTGGCGGAATCATAATTCCAATGAATCACTCCAACTTTACCATTTTTTTTAAGGATTCTATAGGTCTCATCGAGAATAGTATCAGATTTTTCTGCGTGCAGAATATTGAAAAGCATTACAAAATCAACTTCTTCATTTTGTAAGCCGGTTCCTTCTTTGATAAAATCCAAATGGAAAGGGAGCACATTCTTGATATTATTTGTTTCCAATTTGAATTCGATTTCTTTAACTAAAATTTTTTCAATATCGTAAGCATATACAATCCCATTAATTCTTTTGCTCGCCGGAATTGTGAAAGTGCCGTATCCAAAACCAAAATCGACAAGTTTTTCAATTTTAGCGGTCACTTCTAATTCATCTAATATTAAACTTACATCAAAAAACTGTTCCCATATTTTTTCATCGGGCATACCACTTTCTCTAGCTTTCATCTACTCCAATATTTTTATTGCTAACTGTTCTGCAGATATCACGGCGCACATAATTTTAATGCCGGATTAAATCAGCTCCATTAAAATTACAAAAACTGCTAATCAAAATAATTAACAGTGAACAAGTTTTCCTTTCTTCATGCCTGTTCATCTATTTGGTTAATCGTACTTTTTTAATTTGGACCAGAACAGCTCCAATACCTGCAACTAGCATTCCCATTCCTTCTTGCAGCGTAATACTTTCATCCAGAAAATACCAAGCCAGAACAGCTATCTGAATTAACATAGTCCCGTTGATAATACTTGATTCCATTGCTGTTAGTGTGCGAAGTGTTAAATTCCATAAAGTAAAGGCAAAGGCTGTGTTAATAGCCGCCAGCCAAATCAAGAATATCCAAGAATTAAAACTTATTTCGGGCAGTCCATTCAATGAAATACCGATAATAATTAAGATTATTGCACCTACGCCCATACTAATAAACGTTATCACCAGCGGACTAACATTTTTATTTCTGTTAATGTCTCTTCCAATTATTGCGGAACTTGAATTTGCCAATACTCCAATAGACATTACTGCAAGGCCTAAACCTTGATTACCGATAAACGAGATCGGGAAAAAATATGTTATAATTCCAGCAAAGAACAATATTGAGCCGAACCATTGTAGAACAGAAGGTTTTTCGCTCAATAAAAATATTCCCATAACGGCAACAATCAATGGTGTGAAGTTGAGCATTAAGCTAACAGTAACAGAAGGGAGTAACGACAAACCTAAGAATTGCGCCCCTTGAGTAAAGGTGTAAAAGATTATCCCAAGTAAAAATAGCTTTTTCCATTGATCGGATCTCAGCAGTTTTATTTCATTTACATATTTCTTTTTTGCAACGAATGGGATAAAACATAGAAAAGCAATTATGTAGCGTAAGCCTGCGTAAGTGATGGGAGGAATTTCAATCAGCCCCCACTTGATAATTATGAAAGAGGTTGACCACAAAAAAGTAACAAACAAAGCTTGCAGAATAGCTATTAGATGCGACCGGTTACTTTGTAGTTTTTTCAATTAAATTTTTCTAAAATAATATTCTTTAAAGTTGGAATTACAGAAATAATAATATCAACTTCAACAGCATCAATCTGATATTAATTTTATCTGCAATAATTTTTATGACTGGTCGCATTTATAGGCGCGCTCAATATTTAATAACGCTTTTAAAAATTGTAACCAAAGAAGATAAACAGTAAAAAATAAACCGATGAACAAAATATTATATAAATATAGGCTGCTATTTTTGATCTTTTAGATATATCATTTTTCCTAAAAAATAAAATTATTTCTTTCCAATTGTTGTATGCGAAAAAGTATATCTGATTGATGATAACGAGTGATATGAAAATTACAATAAATGCTACTACAAAAGGACTGGATATATAATCCATACTAAATTGAATAATATCTAAATAAGATGCCAAAAGTAAAATTGTATAGAGAATAGAAAGCGGTAATAATGAAAGAATTAAAGTCGCTGTAATTTGAGGGGCAAAAGGGTCGTACCACTCACATGCCCATGAATAAAATTTGTAAAAAATATATTTATAAATCATAACGCGAATTTAATAAAATTAAAAAAATGACACTTGGTAATATAAGCTAAGCAAATTTAGGGTTTATATTATTATTTATAAAGAAGCTGAGGATCACCAATTCTCCGATTCAATTTCTTGATTACTTATCGTTCTGTTCTGCCAATAATTTTTCTAATTCACCGGCTAACGTTTTTTTATCGGGTAAATAGACTTGATATTTACTCACAAATAATTGATTGGTGATATTTTCAGTTGCATACTCCACTAAAATATGGTCTTCGTATGTCCCTAAAACTATACCGATTGGTTCGTTGTCGCCAGCAGTATTTTCTTCCTTCCTGAAATAATTAAGATACAGGTTCATTTGTCCGATATCTCCGTGATCTATTTCACCGCGTTTTAAATCGATAAGTACAAAGCATTTGAGTATGCGGTGGTAGAAAACTAAATCTACAAAAAAATGCCGGCTGCCGATTGATATTTTGTATTGCCTGCCGACGAATGCAAAGCCCTTACCCAGTTCCAAAAGAAATTTTTGAAGGTTTTGAATTATTTTATCTTCCAATTCACCTTCTAAATAGGTATAGTCTTGCGGAATATCTAAGAACTCTAAAACGTATGGATCTTTAATGATATCCGCCGGCTGTTGTATTTCCATCCCTTTTTTTTGATAGGTCTAAAATTCCTTTTTTGTCTTTGCTTAAAGCCAGCCTATGAAAAAGCATACTTTTCATTTGCCGTTTTAATTCGCGTACACTCCAATTTTCTTTTTCACATTGTTTGGTATAAAAACCAATTTCTAGTTCAGATTCGGCTTTTATGATTTCTACATAATGGCTCCAGCTCAATTGTTCAGACAGTGTCTGGATTTTTTGAAATTTAGAATAGAAGAGCCTCATCTGAAATAAATTAGATCGGCTGAATCCTTTGCCGAAACTTAGAGTGAGGTCTTTTGAAAGCCGGTCTAATAACTCAGCGCCGTACGCTGCTTTTTCTTTTCCTTTTTGCTCAAACTCAACAATGTGCTGCCCGATTTGCCAGTAGGTTTGAAGTAAAATTGTATTTACTGCTCTGCTGGCTTGCTCTCTGCCTTGTTTCAGCAATTCACCTATTTGTAACTTTAATTCCTCGTAATGAGAATTTGAAATCACTTTACTCATTTCTATTTCCTTTTCTCAATTTTGCAGGGCGGATTATTGATTCAATAAATCCAACTTCCTCTTTTGTAGAACTGTATTTTTTGTTGAGTTTCTCATCTGCTCGGGATTCTGAAAAATTCTTGACCTTGGGCGTTGCTTAATGAGTCGAAGAAAACTTGTATTGCACGATCAATGATGAAACGCCAATAATTTTTTATGATTTAAATCAATTATTACTTTATTCGAAATAAATAAGACTTGCTCCAACTTCACCAATGCTAGGGACATAAAATAGGTAATGAAAATATATTTTAGATGACTTCAATTATTTGCTTAAACTTCTGCTCAAACGTAAAACTGCCGGAATTTCATATAAATTATTGAAATGAGGTATATTACACAAGTATAAAATTAAAGAAAGATATTAGGTTGCTGGTGTTCACCTAAGGATATTCACTAAGAGCAAAAGTAAGAATTGTCAACAAAGATAAACGCACATCTATTTTGTAATTCATTTATTCTTTTCTTTTTTCTATCATACTGAAAACTGAAAACTATTATTTTTCTTCGATGCTTATTTAACTAATTTGATTAAGAAATAATTTATTAAATTCGTAAAGTTTTAATATTGAGAGTAAAATAGATGCTAAAAAATATTTTGATCATATCAGCAATTGCTTTTTCCGCTATATTCGCTCAGCCAAGCAGAAGCCGAGTTATCGAAAATAAAACTAAAGGATTATCAAGTGCTGGCATTTTGGAGATTCCCCCCCGTCCGAATGATGCAATTAGCGGATCGGAGTTTATGGAATCGATTAAAAATATGAGTATTACCAATAGAGAAAACGCAATTCTAAATGAAATTCTTTCCGGAAACATTCCGGATTTTTTAAGACAGCTTGTACCTCATGAGGCATTATTTAATGATCTGAACGGTAACCCTCATCAAGTGAAATATTGGGTAATGCCGGATTACTTAGCGATCGGCAGCGATACTAACTTCTGCAGGGTACCCACCGGACCGATAAATGCACAGACTGCCGCTGATAGTTTCGGGGCTTGTATGCCGACGCGAAAATTAGTTGATCATATTTATGCAAATGCGGCAATAAAATTAGAGCCTGTCACTTACACACCGGTTGGCAACAATAATGAAAAAGTTGAAAAGTTTATTGAACACAATAACGCAATTGAAGCTCAATTTACCGGCGCCGGCGGAATTTTAGGTCAGCTTGTCGGCGGTACAAAAAAGGATGTGGTATTGAGTAATAAAATTACGGATCCCTCTCGACCCGATCATGTTGTGATTTACGGATGGCACCGTCTCAATGGAGTGCCGATTCAGCCGCTGACCAATATTCACATTAATACTTATGTCGATTATAGTCACGGCATAAGGTTACTCGATTCCGATATTATTATTGACGGCGACACGACAACAATTCAAAATGTACTAATGGATGAAATTTTATATAAAATTTTAAGTGATGAAGCCGGTCCGATGATTCAGCCTACTTACATTCTGAATCCAAATTTACCTTTAAAACCTGCTTCATTCGGCATCAGATCGGAAAATGAAGGGGAAATTAAAATTGTAATTGCACCGGATTCGGAAATTGAGAAGTATCACTTATATTTAAGTAGGAACGGATTGGATTTCGATTTCCCAGTAACCATAACTTCTCATGAATATATTTTTAATAGTTTGCCGCCCGATTCAATCTTTTTCATTAAACTTACTGCGGAAAACAGTTATGGAATTTCACCGGTATCCGAAGTGCTTGCTGCGGTTCCAAGCTCTTCTGATGAAAATAAAGTGCTGGTGATTAATGGCTTTGACAGATCCTCCGATGGAAATAGTTATGATTTTATCAGACAGCACGGCAATGCCATTTTTAACAACGGGTTTTTATTCGAATCGGCTACAAATGATGCAGTGACTGCAGGACTTTTTTCTCTCACCGATTATCCAATTGCTGATTATATACTTGGAGATGAGTCTACCGCTGATGAAACTTTCTCAACTGTGGAACAGAATCTGGTTTCCGAATTTCTAGAATCGGGAGGATGCTTATTTGTTTCGGGTTCTGAAATTGCATGGGACTTAGACTATAAAGGATCGGCAGGGGATAAATCATTTATTATGAATTATCTAAAAGCAAGATATTCTGCCGATGCCCCGGGCGGAGTTTCGGGCACATACTACTCAGCCGAAGGAATTCCGGGAGAACTTTTTAATTCTTTAACACAAATAAATTTTGATAACGGAACTCACGGCACTTTTAATGTTAAGTATGCCGACGCCCTTCTTTCGGTTGGAGGTTCCAAAGCCGTAATGAAATATAAAAACGTTTCGTCTAATAATATTGCAGGCATAAGTTATGATGGAATATTCGGGTCGGGTACGGAAGCAGGCAAGCTGATCTATTTGGGTTTCCCGTTCGAAACAATTTATCCCGAAGAAATAAGAGATAGCTTGATGGGAATGATCCTCCATCATTTCTCTGATGTTACTTTGCAAGAAGAGGATTATACAGAAACTCCGGATCAGTTCTATCTTTCTCAAAACTACCCAAATCCCTTTAACCCAGTTACCAAAATCATTTATGCCATCCCGTTAAATAAAACTCCCCTCTCGGGAGGAGCCGGGGGTGGGTTGGTAACCTTAAAGGTTTACGATGCACTAGGAAAAGAGGTTGCTGCACTTATAAATGAAATAAAAGAACCGGGAACTTATCAATTAGATTTCAATGCATCGGATCTTCACAGCGGAGTATATTTCTACAGGTTAGAATGCGGTAAATTCACCGAAACGAAGAAGATGCTGCTGCTCAAATAAATTTTGAATCTATTCTATCAAAATTAAATATTGCGTTGGACACTGCTTCAATATTTTTTGGCGGGATATTGGGTAATATTGCTTCGTGACTTGGACTCACAATTAAATTTGGTCCGAGGAGTTTTATTACTCTGTGCACATCATTTTGTATCTCTTCCGCGCTGCCGTTTACCAGCAATTCCTGTGTGTCAATTCCGCCGATAAATGCAATGCTGCCTTTAAATTCCGAGGCAAGTTTTTCCGCATTCATATTTGCCGCTTTAGCCTGAAGCGGATGAAGACCGTCTATACCGAGTTCAATTAAATCCGGGATTACATTATAAATCGATCCGCAAGAGTGAAGAATAACTTTATAATTATATTTCTTCGCTTGATCAATAAGTTCTTTCATGTATGGGAAAACAAATTCTTTAAGGCAGTCGCGGCTTATCAATAAATCATTCTGCGCACCGAAATCATTCCCGAAAAAATATGCATCGACCAGATTGCCGGCTTCCTTGTAAAATTTTTCATTTGCCTGCAAGTAAAAATCAATAATATGACGGGTTACGGAGTGAACAATTTCGGGGGAAGAGTACATTTTGATGAAGTAATTTTCCATTCCGAGAAAATCGGCTGCATCATGAAAGAACGGCGCCCAAAAACCGCTTGCCCTAAATACATCACCGGCATTTTTTAATTTAGTGATTACGTCATCAAACTGAAGATATTTTACATCGGGCCACTCAAAATCATCTATTTCCCCAATACTATCAGTATCGAAAAAAACACCGCCTGAACTCAACTCAATACCTCTGCGTTTATTGTCGAATATCGGTTTTCCCTGCGGATGTTTGTATGCTTCCGCCGGCTCAATCCATCGGTAGCCGTCATTAAGTTTTATTCTTATTTCTTCTTCGCTATCATTGTCAAAATAGTCTTTTAATTGTGGCCATGTATCGGGATGAGGATTACCCAGCCAAAATCCGCAGCCGTCACAGTTTTCACCATTTAATATTGACTGATACAATTTTCTGTTCATGCTGTTTCCGTTAAGATTTATTTGCAAAAGTAATCATAATTACCAACCGTTCCCAAATTTGTACTTAAAAGTAATGAAAACGGGGAAAAGGAGAGAGACGGAGACAGGAGAATGGAGACCGGACAGAGAACGACAAGCAAAGGAGTCTTGATGAATCAAAACTCTACGAAAAAATGATGATGCGGAAATTTGCGATTATTTTCAGACTACTTCTATATTTATTCTTCTTCCAAGTGTTTTGGCATAACGGCGAAGAGTTGAAAGTCTGATATCTTCCGAGTGATTTTCAATTCTAGAAATTACGGACTTTTTAGTATTTAATTTTTTCGCCAATTCTTCTTGAGTCATTCCCGAATCTTCGCGGAGTTGTTTTAATAGAACACCGATCTTAAAATTTTGATATCCTATATCATAATTCTGCGCGAATTCTTTATCTTCTTTTTTTCTTTTGGCGATATATTTTTTTAGGTCACTCATCTGTTATTTCCTTTTCTGATAGTTTCTTTTTCTTTCTTCTGCTAACTTAATCTCACTTTGCGGAGTCTTTTGTGATTTTTTTATAAATCCATTAGTCAGAATAAAATTATTATTGGTTTCAAAGAAACCTAATAATCTAAAGATATTTCCGGAGAATATAATTCTGATTTCCCAAATATCATCCGAGTTTTTTAAATTCTTAAAATACTGTTTTGGAACAACCGCCATTTCTTCAAATAAATCCAAAACCCAAGTAATTTTTTGAGCTTGCTTCCCGCTTAGCTTATCAAGAAATTCGATGACGGGATATGAGCCCGATTCAGTCTGATAAAAATTTACTTCCGGCATGAATCAAAGTTAGCATTAATGCTAACATAATTCAAGTTTGATATTATGTTCTACCTAACTGATTTGCCCCACATTGGTGAGACGTGTTTTCTAAAATAAAAAGTTGTGACTGTTAGTAATACTTTTAGAGGGAGGGAAAGAAAAGATAAACCACAAAGCGGGAATATAAAATTGTACTCTCACAAAGGAGGCACGGAGAACACGAAGAGGAGAGAGACGGAGACAGGAGAATGGAGACCGGACAGAGAGCCACAATCAAAGGAGTCTTGATGAATCAAAACTCTACGACAAAATGATGATAAGGAAATTTGCAATTATTATCAGACTACTTCTATAATTTTTCTTCTTCCAAGTGTTAGTGCATAACGGCGAAGAAAAGATTAACCACAAAGCGGGAATGAAATATTGTACTCTCACAAAGAAGGCGCGAAGGGCACGAAGGAAAGTGAAGATGATCGAATTTAGGATCGACTAATATTTTCTACGGTTTACATGCCTCTGGCATGGCTTGACTACAAAATAACTATAAGAAGATCTTTCAAGCCCAAGAAAATCTAAGTCGGGATTAAATACTTATCATTTAACAAGTTATGTTATTATTACGTGATTGATAAATTTCTCTAATGAACAAACTGGGTTTAGGATACTCCATAGAATATTCCATCATTTTTCATGTTGTCCTGAAATGGAGTAGTGGGATTATCACTTTCACTTTCAGAAAAAACCTTAACGTTTACGACGATATCATACTTTAAATCAAATCCGTAAAGCAGATCTATTATTTCGTCTCTGAATTTACGATCTACCTTTCTTTCGAAAATAAAAGCAAGGTCATAGTCGGAATAAATATTAGTATCCTCTCGTGCTTGTGACCCGTAAAAATAGATTCCTTTGAAGTCTTTATAGTTAGTCTGTAAAAGACCTTTCATTTCGTTGATGCTATTTAAGATTTTCTTCTGCATGAAACGAATATAAACTTTTTAATTGATAATAGAAATATTTTGCAAACTATCTATATATCTGTCTGCTTCTCATAATTCCCAACCGCCCCCTCAGCCAACTCCAGCACAAGATTTTTTAACTCTTCCGGCTCTAACACAATTACACCTTCTCCGCGGGAGACAACCCAGCTTGCTACTTCGTTTAGTGAGTTTACATGCATTTCCAAAATGAAATTGCCGTCCGGTTCATCGGTTATTTTTTGGTTCTCAATTAATATTCTCGGTCGGTAACGCTCAGCCCACGGCGGCATAAATTTAAGTTTAACGCAGAACTCTTCTTTGCCGGTCCAGCTTCTGAATGAATTTGCGAAAAGTGCATCAATCTCTTTCTCCGGAATCGGAGTAAAAGTTTTCCCGGTTTCTTTTACATCAAGTATTCGATTAAACACAAATTGCTTCAATATTCCGTTGTGAGTGGCGAGCATTCTCCAGCTGTTCTCACTTTCGTAAATCACTTGGGGTTCAATTATGCGTGTATCGCTTTTATTGCTGTCGGGTTTCTTATAGTCAATCTCTACAACTTGCCGATTGCCTATTGCCGATTGAAGCATCGTCATTATAGATAGAGATTTTAAACCATGCTTCTTAATAAATAATTTGGTGGCTCTAAATACTGTATTTTTATG
>JAENZU010000712.1 GCA_016841125.1 Melioribacter sp.
TCCTCACCTTTTGTAAATTCAGTATCGGTAATCTTCATAACAACATATACGGAAGGATCCTTAGTTTCTTTGTAGCCTAATGCCAATTCATGAGAAGAAAGAACCGTTTCTGACCGGGGGCATTGGGGAACAATTTTGTAATCTTTGTAGATAAATCCTTTATCGAACATTTGCTTTAATGCCCACCAAACCGATTCAATGTATTCATTAGTGCAGGTAACATATGCATCTTCAAGTTCAATCCAATAACCCATGCGGGTTGTCATCTGCTCCCAAAGATCTTTATAAGTGAAGACGGAATCGCGGCAGGCTTTATTATATTTTTCAATTCCGAATTCGGGAATTTCACTTTTGGTTTTAATACCGAGAGCTTTCTCAACTTCAATTTCAACCGGGAGACCATGAGTATCCCATCCTGCTTTACGGTTAACCCGGTACCCCTTTAGAGTTTTATAACGGCAGACTAAATCCTTCAATGTTCTCGCCATCACATGATGAATACCAGGTTTACCATTTGCGGTTGGAGGTCCTTCGTAAAATGTAAATGGTTTACTTTCCGGTCTTGTTGAAATACTCTTTTCAAAAATCTCGTTATCTTTCCAAAACTTAAGTATATCTTCTTCGATCTTTGGATAATCTAAATTGTCAGTATACTGCTTAAACATTTTTCCTTCAGGTTGATTAGTTAAAAATTATTCCGGGTTTTCATATTTTTTCAGCAATTCTATTTCGGTACGTATCAGCGTTTTCAGTTCTTCATCAATTTTATCTTTGCGCATCGAAATTTCATCGAACTTTTTCTGTGCTTCATAGACTATTTCATCAGCTTTGAGATGAGCTTCATTAATTATTTGTGCTGCTTCTTTTTCCTTTTGCTTAATATTGCTTTCGATATCTTCCAATTTTGAGTTATAAGTTTCAACAGCACTCTCTAATTGAACAACTTCGGCAACAGCCATACCGAATAAACCCATAGATCCTAAAGTAATATTACGGAGTGTGTATAATATTAAATTTTCTGAAAGCAATTCACTCAGTCCGAAATAATCGCTGAAAATCACAATAAGAATTACACTTAAAAATGATGTTGCAATAATAACTGAAAACACAACTTTCCCGCCGTGGTTCCAGCCTAGAGTTTTAGTGATTATCCATCCGCAGGCAAAAGCAAAAACTGATAGAACGAACCAAACCGTAAAATTCTGGAACCCGATCTCAAATAGATCCGTACTCAGAAAATTTGAAGTAAACATAATGACCGCAAGTAAAACCGGCGTTAAGTAATATATTATTTTTTTTATCACAGTTTATTAATTACTTCTTTCATTATTAAAGTCATTTTTGGTTCAGCCTTCATTGCGGCAGCTATTATTTCTTCCACGTTTACAGGCTTTAGTGCTTCAGGGAAACATTCATCCGTTATGATACTAAACCCGAGAACTTTTATACCCATGTGATTGGCAACAATAACTTCAGGGACTGATGACATGCCTACCACATCTGCGCCGAGTGCACGAAGAAAACGGTATTCCGCTTTTGTTTCTAAATTAGGACCCGGAACAGCTACATAAACTCCCTTCTGAAGCTTAATCTTTTTTTCGAGTGCTGCCTCTTCGGCAAGTTCAATAAGTTTAAGATCGTAGGGTTCACTCATATCGGGAAATCTC
>JAENZU010000044.1 GCA_016841125.1 Melioribacter sp.
AAAAATGTTATCGTTAACATAAATAATTTTGGATCAAATACAAACTATATAAATCAAAGAAATTCTTCGCTGTGAGTTATCCTTTTAAACAAATAATTTAATGTTCAGTGTTTAGTTTAGTTTTAATAAGCTATCACAACACAACTTATGATCAACATTAAAATGAATTTCGTTATTGCGGCAAAAATGCAAAATTACGGATAGGGAATTGCATATTAAATATTGAAACGGGATTAGCCGAATGATCCAAAAATGTTTTTTAATTTGAGATCTTGAGTTTGATTAGCAGATCAATCGGCAAATACCAGTTTGCAGTTTAAAAAATAAAGACTGCAAAAATATTTCTAACATTGCAGCCTCCAATAACTCAACTTGCATCCAAATTAACAATTTCAATTTGACATAAACTCAATTCTAAATTTTAGCTTTAAAAGATAAAATAAAATTCCTTCCCGGCGCCACAATCGCCGAAGAATATGGTCTGTACCTTTGATCGGTTAAATTTTCTACCCCGGCATTTACGGTAAAGATTTCATTCAATTGATAAGAGGTTTTGAAGTTTAACGTATACCAACTTGGCGAATAAGGATTACCGTTTTCATCCATCGCATAAATATAATCTTTTCCCTTTTCCTCTTCGGGAAGATCAGCAAAACTTTTTTCGCCGTTGTAAATTGCATTAATCTGCATTGTCAATCCATCAACCATATAAGTAAGCCTTGTTATTCCGAACCAAGGAGGTGCATGTCTTGAAGGACTTGTAGACCCGTCGTCTAATTCTTCTTCTCCCTTTTGATAATTAAATTTTGATGAAAAGCCAAAACCGTTTGCGAACTCTACCTCCAAGCCTGCCTGCACACCGTAAACATTAGCCTTTGCCGCATTTTGAATTGCCTGTACTTTACTTAATTCTCCGTCGTAAATAATACTGTCCCGACCATCAATTGAATAATCTCTGCGAACCATTGCATCATTTAACCGGGTGTAAAATCCAGTGATATCAAACCTCACAACATCATTAAAAACTTTGGAAATACTTAAATCGATATTGTAAGCATATTCAGCTTTTAGATCGGGGTTTGGGACTAAGACCGCACCCGGCTGCGAGTCGAACACTTTACCGACATCATCAACATTCGGCGATCTGAATCCCGTTGAGGCATTGGAACTGATTGACCAATCTCTGGAGGGATGATAAACAAATCCAAGACTGTCGGTCAACGCTCCATTATTTATCGATGCATCTGAATTTGGGAATGGATAAAATTGAATGTTATTACTAAAATCCGCTTCTAAAATAAATTGGTTATAACGTAAGCCGGACTGGATCATAAACTTACTATCTAAATGATATTCGTATGTAAGATACGCAGCATAGGACGACCAAGTTGATTGTGGGTATCTCGATGGACCGACAGAAACAATACCGGAAGCGATATTCTCATCCTCCCCGGTTGATGTAACATCATTATATACCAATTCAAACCCATAAAATAACCAGGATTTATTCCCGATAGTTCTGTTAAAATCTACATTAGCCGAAAGAGCAGTAACTTTTTCGAGCCTGGAAGATCTGGTATTACTGTTAAATCCGCGATCGATCCTGCTCTCCTCAAAGTGTTGATGGGCAAGACGAAAACTCATTTGATCGTAGAGAAAGTTATCATAATTGCTGGTAATGTTGAAATCATTCATCATCCAAACTTGAGGACCGTAATTCCACTCGGCGCTTCTGGGCAAACCGTTTCGGTATCTAATTAATCTATCGTATCGTGGGTAATCTCCTGTAGTTGAGTAATGGAAGCCGTAATTGAAATCCCAATACTCACCGGGTTTAAATCTAATCTTCTGCATCAAATTAATTTGCGAATATCCGCTCGGCACTTGTTCTCTGGGATTCTCACTTGTTACAACCACGTCTGTACTGTCAATTCGCTTTACATAATTTTGCCGCAGGTATTCATCGGGACCATGCCTGCCCATGATCAGATCACCGTAATCGCTATGAGTTATACTTGTTAAAAACGCCCAGTTTTTCCACCCCACGTTTACATCAAAATGTACCGTCTTTTCATTATTCGCAGATGAATATCGTGTTACTGCCTTTCCTGATATAAAGGTTTCTCCCGAAAGTGTTAATTGCGGTGTTAGTGTTTTGAAATTCATCACACCGCCAATTGCGTCACTGCCGTAAATAACCGAACCGGGTCCGAAATAAACTTCGGTATTTTCAATAGCAAATGGATCGAGCGAAATTACATTTTGCAAATTTCCGCTCCGAAAAATCGCAGTATTCATCCGAACACCATCAACCGAGTATAAAAGCCGGTTAGTGGAGAAGCCTCTGATCATTGGACTTCCGCCCCCCTGCTGACTTTTCTGAATAAATACTTCCCCCGATGAACCGAGCAGATCGGCAGCAGTTTGAGGATTCTGCAGTGTTACATCTTTTGCAGATATTGTACTGATCTTTGCCGGAACATCAATCGAAGTTTGATTCCAGCGAGTTGCGGAAACTACTACTTGATCCATTGAAACAATGGAAGAAGTCATTTGTACATTAAAATCTGACTCGGCTAATTCTTTGAAACTAAATGTCTCTGTTTTGTAGCCGAGCATTCTAAAGACTATTTCATTCGAATTTTTGAATTTTGATATGTCCGCTTGACCTTCAACATTTGTAGATGCGAAAGCTCTCGGACTTTCACTTGAAATTGTAACCAATTCTATTGGTCGTCCGCTTTCCCGCTCGGTAACAGTAATTATTTGTGAATAGACCGAATTCACAAAAATTAGCACGAGCGAGAGAAGTATTATTTTTTTCACTTCTCAATTCTCCTGTATTACATAATTGTGGGAAAATAATTCCGGAATTGATTAAGCGAATCGCGGAGGGGGCGATTTTGGTTTAGTGTATATTGAAAGGTAGTCGATGTTGTAGAGCATAGATAAGTATTGTGTGTTAATCGGACTGAATTGATTCTCGGAGGAAGCAGGCGGAAATAAGTTAAAGGAGAAATCAGATAATCGTTTTTGCCTGTTTTTGCTTTCTTTATCATTACTGAAATTATCCGAAGCCAATTTGTATAACTTTTTATTTAAAACTGTTTCTTCATGATCCGGCCAGCACAAATAATAAATGCTGTCTGCCACAACCTCTTTTGTAACAATGTCAAACATCTGACCTTGAAATTCAAATTCTTTTGAATGTTCCCATCTAACTTTTGAGTTTACTTCGTCAAGTCTAAATCCTAATTTCACAAGGTTATCTTTTTCGATCCCCATTATTAATTGTTTCTTAACTTCTTTTTTAATCAATGTCTTTTTGTAAGTCAGCCATGAATAAGTTCCAACAAACGGGGTAATAAAGCAGAGTATCAATACTAAACTAATTGTAATTTTATATTTTGAGATTTGCTTAAGCATCAATCACTGTTCTTAAAATAATTTATATTTCTAATAAACAACCATCCTTTAGTCGTTCCAACAAAAAGTCGGTTTCAAATCTAATCAATTAAACTGAATCAAACACTGTAAAATTTTGTGAAATATTTTAATTTGTTTTGAACCAATAACTATCAAACAAGCTTATCCTTCAAAGCCTTTGCCACTGCTTCGGCTTTTGAGTGGACATGAAGTTTTTCATAAATATTTTTTATATGATGACGAACTGTGCCGACACTAATAAATAGTTTATCTCCAATTTCTTTATACGTAGCGCCGTCACAAAGAGAATTCAAAACTTCAAGTTCACGCTTTGATAGAGGGGATTCTTCCTTCACAGTCTGCAGTGAACTTACAACTAATCGTGCAATTCGTGAAGTCATTGGCGCCCCCCCTTCATTAACCTCCTTAACTGCCTCAATTATTTTTTCTTCAGGAGCGCTCTTATCCAGATAACCGCAAGCCCCGGCTTTTAGAGCTTTAAATACTAATTCGGCTTCCTCGTGAACCGTCAGCATTACAATATCAATATTGGAATTAAGTTCTTTCACTTTTTTTATTCCTTCAATACCGGACATCCCCGGTAAATCAATATCCATCAACATTACATCCGGTGAATTATTTTCCAGTTCCATCAGCATAGCTTCACAATTTGAATAATCGCCGACACACTTATAACCCTCGGCATCATTAATAAATTCAGCTAACTCTTCACGTATTACCGAATCATCTTCAACCACAGTGACATATATCATTTTGTACTCTCACTTTCATTTATGTAATCATGAATTTTAGCTGTAAACATTATAGTAGTTCCTTTCCCGACCTCTGATATATTATTAAGTTCGCCGTTTATTTTTTTTGCCCGCGCTTTGATGTTATCAATGCCATAGCCGGGTGATTCTTCCAAAGTATTGAACCCGATACCATCATCAGAAACGTAAATGTTGAGCAGATCATTTTCAACATTTATTTTTAATTCTACTTTTTGGCAGTGTGCATACTTCAAAGAGTTATTCATCGACTCTTTAAATATCATTACGAGATGCCGTTTCCAGTCCATTTGCAGTTTATACTTTTTCAATTTTTCCGAAATGCCGAACTCAAAAAATTTAATTCCGGTGCCATTGAAAAGATCATCACCAAAGTCTTTTAACCGAATTACAAGATCGTACAAAGTATCTTCATCCGGTTTAAGAGTCCAGATTAAATCCTTTGCGCCAATTCTCAAATCATTGGATGTTTCGGATACATTATTCAAATCATCAATAATTTTTGCTGCAGACCCATTTAATTGTTTTTTTAATCGCCGGACAAAAACAGTAATCCTTGTAAGTTTGTGACCGAGCTCATCATGAAAATCGCGTGCTAAATCCTCCCTAACTCTTTCCCGCTCATTCACTCTTATCCTTTCATACGCTAGGGTTTGAGTTATTTTAATTTTCAATCTCCTCATATGAAGCAGCCATAAAATTGAAGCAATTGAAAAGAATATTAATATTATGAACCACCAGGTCAACCAAAAAGGAGGGGTAATAATCAATGAAATACCAGTTCCTTTTTCATTCCATATTCCTTCGCCGTTTGCAGCTTTTACCCTAAAAGTGTATTTACCCGGATTAAGATTTGTGTAGCTTGCAAATCTTCGTGAGCCGGCATTTATCCAGCTTTCATCAAAGCCCTCCAATTTGTAACTATACGTGCTGTTCTGCGGATTCGAGTAATCTAACGCTATAAACTCAAATGAAAAATGATTGTCGAAATAAGATAATTCAATTTCGTCTAGTAGATTCAAGGGTTTTCCAAAGCGAATACTTTTGTTAAATTTTCTAAAATCAGTTAATAATATTTCCGGAGGACCTGATACTTCTCTTAATTCGGTTGGGTCAAAATAATTCAATCCTTTTGTTCCACCGAAAAACATACGGTTTTTTTTCGACTTGTAAAAAGCACCTCTCACAAATTCATTACTCTGAAGTCCATTTGCCATCGAGTACTTTTTAATTTGTCCGGTATTAGGATCAAATCTCGCGAGTCCGTTATTTGTTGAAGCCCAGAGAAAGCCATTATCATCAACCAGCAAACCATCAATTCGATTATTAGGAAGACCCTCATTAATAGTAGTATAGCTGAAATTATCTGCTGATCTATCATACTTATTTATTCCCCCGCTGTATGTACCGATCCAGAGATTCTCTTTTTCATCTTCCGCAAAACATGTAAAACTTCTGTTGTTTATTGATGCGGGATCGAATTCATCGTAATAATAATTTGTAAAATTATCCTCATTATAATTGTACTTTGAAAGTCCTCCCACAGACGTCCCAATCCATAAAGTATTATACTTGTCTTCATATATTGACCAAACAGTAAGTGAAGGCAAAGAATCGGAATAGTTTTGATCAGGTTTATATTGTTTAAAACTATTTTTAAACGGATCCAGTTTATAAAGTCCTTTCGCTGCGGTACCAATCCAATAGAAATTCTTTGAGTCTTTGTATGAAAAATATATAATGCTTTCGGATAACTCCTCTTTAAGTACTTTATGAATACCGGACAACACTCTTTTGGTTTTAATATCAAACAGATAAAACCCCTTACTCAATGTTCCGATCCAAATTGTATCGCCTTCGATCATGAGTGATCTTATATAACGGCTCTCCTTAAATTCCTTTACTTGGGTAATTTGTTCCATGCTGTCATTAAATTGAAATAACCCTTTGCCCAATGTTCCAATGTAAATATTTCCTTCGGCATCTTCTGCAAAAGAACTTACCGAAGGATAATCCCCGGAAACATTAGGCGTAAGATCATCCAATGCAATATTAAATTGTATCTTTCCCGGGTTGATTCTACTAACCCCATTTCCGAAAGTACCAATCCATGTATTACCGAACTTATCGGAATAAATTTGCCTAATCGAGTTGCTGCTGATACTTTTTTTATCATTTTCGTCATGTGTAAAATGTTTTAATTCCGCAGTCCCAAACAGCAAAGATATTTTATAAAGTCCCTTATTTCCTTGAGCAATCCAAATGTTTTTATATTTATCAACAGTCACGGTATTTGCCGTCTGCTGAACAATTATTTTCTCCGGGATTTCAATTTTCTTTTTTTCAATTATATCAATAAGATTAAATTCAAAGTCCCTATTAATAGTCCAAATAATTCGGTCGTTGACCCTGCCTATATTACGAATGAAATTATCGGGATGAGTGATTTCTTTATTCATGAATATTTGCTGAAATGTATTGGTACGATTATTCAATTTTACAAGACCCTCTCCCCAAGCAGCCAATAAAAGATCTCCGGTTGAATCAGAGATAATTTCGAACACTGCTTCAAATTGAGCAACCGATTCACAATTAATATCGTTCAAATATTGATTTACTATTTTGGCATCCGCGGGGGAAATTTCAATTAATGATATCCCCCATAAATTTGGACGTTCTGGGGGAATTTCATTCCAGGAATTATAGCTGTGGTTTTCATCGGAGGCATAGTTCAATTTATATTTACCTTTTTCCAATTCGATAACATCAATCAGTATTCTATTCTTGATCGATCCGCCGGCATTAAAAGATCTCAGCTGATCAAATTCCCAGATAATTTTATCGTTCATCGATATAAATCCATAATCAGCTTTCAGCCTCTGGTATGCTTCGCCGGAACAGATCACAATAAATTTACTTTTTCGTTCAACCACGAATTCCTTTTGGATATCGGCATTATCCTTTACCTCAACTATTTGGTAAGCTCGCACATCTGAAGAAATTTTTGATTCGACGAATTCGAATAA
Organism: Melioribacter sp.; assembly: GCA_016841125.1. GTDB lineage: Bacteria > Bacteroidota > Ignavibacteria > Ignavibacteriales > Melioribacteraceae > JAENZU01. The sequence continues at coordinate 7,244 of JAENZU010000044.1, forward strand.
AGCTTGCGAATACTGGACGTCCCGCCAGCCGAATCTCTCTACTTTATTGGTTCTAATGTTCAGCTTATTCATTCCACGGTCTAAAGTTGCAACCCAAATGTGAAGGCTGTCATTTGTTATATCCTGGTAAATGGAGGATATACCAATTCCGGAGATTGAATTTTTATCAAACCGGTTTGGGAGAAATCTTTCGACCTTTCCGGTTTTAGGGTAGTATTTATTCAGCCCTTGACCCGGGTATCCAATCCAGATATTTCCATCGGTGTCTTCGAGAAAAGCGCTGGGTAAAACAGTCCCGCTGATAGTTGTTGTATCATCCGGATCGTTTACGAGTGATGTAAATTTTCCTGTTGCCTGATCGTAAATATCAAAACCCCCGATTGCTTGAGCAATGTAAATCCTTCCCTTGCTGTCACTGTAAACTCTATTCATCCAATTGCCGCGCGGTGAATTTTTATCGCTAGGATCAAATCGGAAAGTCTTCACTTCATAACCGTCGTATCGGTTCAGACCATCTTCGGTTGCAATCCAAATGTATCCGAATGTATCCATCGTAATAAAGTTGATTCCATTCTGAGTAAGTCCTCTTTCGGTTGTGAGGTGTTCAAAGGTGTACCGCTTATGCTGTGCAGTAGACACATTTATAAATAAAACAAAAAGGACAAATTTGAATAACTTTGAATTGATCATTTGCAAAATTTCATTCCCAACTTTTAGATTGAAGATAAATAAAATTTCACTTCGAGTATAGTTCCTAGATTAATCTTCTTGTTACCTGAGCAGCAGCATCTTCTTTGTTTTCTTTGGGAATCCTTCAAGCTCAAGAGAATAAAAATAAACGCCGCTCGGAAGTCCTGTGCCATCGAATTCAACTTCATGAATTCCCGGCGATTTTTGATCATTAATGATAGTAGATATTTCTCGACCGAGTACGTCATAAATTCTAAGCGAAACCGCTGACAAATTTCCCATAAGATTTGATCCGGTTGAATTAAGTGAACCATCCGGAATTGAGAATTTTATTTTAGTCGTTGGATTGAAAGGGTTTGGATAGTTTTGTTCCAAGCTGAAATCCTTAACACTAATTTCATCATTATCATTGACAGATGTTGTGAGATTTATCCAATCTACTGCAGCATTTACAACATCATCCTTACCGTTAACTATACCCTCTTTTGTAAGCCATACTTCTTGATCAATTTCGAGAGTTGAATGCGTTAAATATTCTCCAGGTTTGTCAACGGGATATCCATTACCCGAAGTAAGAAGAAAAAACCAATCGCTGTTGCCCAAATCGGGCTGATAGGAAGTGGCAAAAGCGCCGCATGAAGGTTTACCAAATAAGCGTGATCTCGGATGCAACTTCAATCGATACGACTCAAAGTCTCCATTACTGATTGCAGCCGGACCTGTCAGCACTGCAATGGGATTATCATAGTATGTTGACGGACTGCCCGGAATTATAAACACGGAGCTCGTATAGGTAGGATGAGGAATCATATTGAAGTGATCAGGGTTTCCGTTCCTAATATCAAATGCTACCGAAGGAATTCTCTGATTGAATAATAAAGAATAACCTCCGTGTGCTATAGGCAACCAGCCCCCGTTATTATTTCGAATGTCGATTATCATCCCTGAGGTTTGATGGTTCAGCATCAGATCGATTACAGCACTTCGAAATTCCTGACTAATATTCCATTGCGTATTTGAAGACCAAGAAAGGACATATATATAGCCAATATTGGTTCCATCAATTATTCCCCAGCTTACGTAATCATTAGAGAATACATCGGGGAAGTCGACACCCGGAATGCTTAACTGTTCATTTCCATAAATTCTACCTGTTTGAGTCTGCATAATGTTGGTGGGCAGATGGAGTGTATCTCCGGTTGCTGCTTTTATAATATCTATAGTATCAAATAAATGCCAATTCATTCCAACACTTGCTAAAAGGCAATGTGTTAAAGATTCTTTTGTACTGCCCCACACACCAATATTTAATATGGGGAGTTCAGCTTCCAATAATTCTTTATAAAGGAGCTTCCATGGAACCCCGTCGTACCCCAGAACAATATCACCGGCAACCAAATTTAATTTATGGTTTGCAAGGGATCGATACACTATAGCTGTGCTATCCGGTAACGGCGTGAGGGAGGCTCCGAACCATGAAGTCTCTTGCCAAGGACCGATTACGAAAAGAGGCACCCCGGGACCAAGCTGCGTACCATAACTCACAGGGATGTCTGCTAATATTGTATGTGCTTCGTTCATTGCAAGCGAAAAGTGGCTCATTATCCCGGCAAATCTTCCACGGCTTACACCCTGTTCAATTTCCGGTCTGTATAAATCTCGAAGAGAGTCAATATCAACATCGAGGTTCTGGAATGCTGCATATTCTTGATCAATTATTGTCCACGCAGAATCAAAGAGCGCTAATTTTTCGGAAGTGCTGACCCCTTCACCCCAGTAAGAATTTATCAAATCCCTCCAATCGTTTTGGGACAGATGCCCTGTTTTCATTTTTATATTCTTGTAGGGTATATATTCCGATGGACTCAATTTACGTTCGAGAAAAGATATATACGGCAAGTCTGTAGAATTATCTTGCTGTCCATAAACAGATGCCGCGATAAATATATATGCAATTAAAATTAATTTTTTCATTTTCTTATTGTAGATAAATATAGAATTTCTACAAAGCGCATTTTATTTTAATAACAGCATTTTGGACATCTTGGTTTGTCCGCTGTATTCCAATTTATAAAAATAAATTCCGCTGGTAAAGCGGCTGCCGTCAAAACTTAATGAATGTAATCCGGCGGACTGCAAACCATTGACTAATGTAAAAATTTCACTTCCTATTGCATCAAAGACTTCAAGTTTTACATTTCCGGCTGAAGGAATTAAATAAGATATTTCTGTACTCGGGTTAAATGGATTAGGATAATTTTGATATAGCACAAAACTATTTGGAATTTTCAACTCTTCTTCAACCCCGGTAATGCTTACCGTAACGGACTGCAGCGGTTCGGAAAAAACTACTGCGTCGGGATAAAGATTTAGAATTTCCTGTTTTCTTGATGAAATACCTGAAGAAAATAAATGCAATCCGATAATATTAGCAGGATTAACTTGACTTAGCAATGCATCGCGATGGGAAGTCTGCAAATGCGCCTGTGTATTGAAAGTGGGTATCAAAACGTAATCGATATTCTTCCCGGCTAATCCAAAGCTTTGAAGATTTTCAACTGTCATTTCAACATCTCCAAGATGGAGGATATTTACTCCGCCAATTTTGATGAGGAAACCATAGTTCTGCACATTTGAAAAGTCATTACCGAAAGCATCAAAATGGTGCATGTGAAGAACTTCCAACTCAATACCGTTGATAGTTAATGATTCACTTTGACCCACAGAGGGGGAAACAGTTAGAATCTGTGAACCCGAAAAATTTGATCTCACCTGCGGCGGTGCTATCAGTCTCGCGTTTGAGTTGTTATTCAAGTGAGCATTAACCGATGCTATACTGTAATGGTCGCCATGATTATGAGTTATCAGTACCAAATCAATATCATTATATGGTGCAATCGCACTTGTCATATTGTTGAGTTCATTGTCGGCAATATTTATCCAGCCTGATACCGGATTGAACAATGCGTCTATTAATACTTTATCTTCTCCATTAGAAATTAGTACACCATCGTTTTGTAGATATGTAATAGTGACAGCATTCTCTTGAGCCGATGCAGATAAGCTCAAAACCATTATTAATAAGAGTAAAAGAATTATATATTTTTTCATGATTAACTCCCCCAGAGTTTTATTTTAATAAAATTAGCTTGCGACTTTGTTCGAAATCGCCTGCACGTAAACTATATATATAAGTTCCGCTTGATACCTGGCTGCCGGAATCATCTTTCCCATTCCAAACAGCACGATGTACCCCGGCAGATAAATACTGTGACGAGAGCAATGTACGTACTTTTTGTCCAATTAAATTGTATATAATAAGGTCTACGTTTGATCTTTCCGAAATTCGAAATGAAATTTCTGTATTCGGATTAAACGGATTCGGATAATTTTGAAATAGTTGAAAACCAAGTTCTAATGATTCATCATCTCTTACAGATGTCGGACTATCACCTTCAACTGCATTAAAAATTTGGTTTATTCCCAAATCAAAATACTCATCAATTTTTCCTGAAGGCCATTCAATTAGTAATGTATCAATTTTAACAGCTGAGCCAAGTCCAAAATGAGCTCGTTGATGATTTTGAGCTCTATCACCCGTTGGACCGCCATGAATTTCTCTAAGCTGCCAAACGCCAGTACTAGAACTTATTTCTGCTTTTACTCTGATTTTTGTACCAATACCTTGTCTGTTAGATTCTACTCCTTCACACGTAACTTGGAGCCAATTATTTTGCGATCCCACATCATTTCTAAATAAAGAAGCTTGCCCTCCGGGAACAAAAATATCAATGTCGCCGTCATTGTCGTAATCTGCAATCGATGCGCCGCTTGTAAATCCCCAAGACGAAAGAATATCGCCAGCATCAGCCTCTGTTATTTTTGTAAAGGTACCGTCACCGTTGTTTTTGTAAAGTGTATTCTTTTCACCTTGCGAGTTAGCTACAAAACAATCGAGATAACCATCGTTATCGAAATCGAGCCATGTATATGCCAATGTCCACGTTTGTTCAACTATTGGTTCTCCTGAAATTTTGGTAAAATCAAATCCACCATTATTTCTGAACAGTAGATTTCTATTTCCAATCCATGTCCCGATGAAAACGTCCATGTCGCCGTCGTTATCATAATCACCAAAACTTGGAGCAAGATCATAATCGTGATCGGTTACGATTGGTTCACCGGTAATTTTGGTAAAGCCTATTTCACCATTTTCAACTAAGTCATTTCTGTATAATTCATTGTTAGCGCCTTGATAATTTACAATTAGTAAATCCTGATCTCCGTCATTATCAAAATCTGTCCAACCGCCGGCAGCACTAAATTCTCCCGGGTTTAAAAACAATAAATCTTCATTTTCTGTAAATGTACCGTCGCCATTATTTACAAAGAAAAGATCTTTATCCCCCTGATCGCCGGGAACTAACAAGTCAAGATTTCCGTCATTGTCAAAATCTACCCAGCTGCTCGTCCATGTCATATTGCTATCAGAGTTCAAACCGTTATCTGTTATTAGTTCAAAAGAATAATTTGGTGAGCCTGTATTTTTATAAAGAAAATTTATTTGCGGAAATAGCGGCGTGTTGGGCGGGATTGGGGTATTGGGACCAAGATTGCTAATGTAAAGATCTAAATTTCCGTCGTTATCGTAATCACCAAACACAACACTGTTTTGATAGAACTGGGTGTTTGTAAGGTGACCGGAATTAATTTTTGTAAAAGTGCCGTCCCCATTATTTGTAAATAATTGTACAAATCCTCCTTGCAATATTACAAGATCCGGATAAGTATCATTATTTATATCACCCCAGGAACTTGAAATACCGGCTGTTGCCTGATTAAGCGCACCTGTATTTACTACCCTTGTAAAATAAGTTTGGGCAAATCCGTTTTGAACTAACATTGATACAAAAAATGCTGTTATAATAATCGTGTGGTTTATAATTCTCATTTTATTCCCATCGGATTTTTTGTTTTATGAATTTTCTTAAAAGAAAATAGCTGAAAATACGCTTGCATCAACTACATGTCTATATGGTTTTGCAATTGAGCTGCTTATAAAAAGCAGCATCTTGCTGGGAGGAAGCTGCTCATATATAAAGCAGCTACATCGGAAATTATTTCAAGAGTACCATTTTGTTGCTCTTAATAAATCCATCACTTCTTAATTCATAAAAATAAATTCCACTCGGCAAGTTTTCTGCGTTAAATTCAAATGTATGATTACCAGCAGAAATAACTTCATCCACAAGTGTTGAAACTTCCTGACCAAGTGAATTAAAAATCTTGAGCGATACATTTGATTGCTTCGGCAATGAAAAAGAAATTTTCGTTGAAGGATTAAAAGGATTGGGATAGTTCTGATTCAGTTTAAAATCATTTACTATATTTATTTCATCTTCTGTACTAACTATTTGTTCTACAGACACTTTACCAATTCTGGTTTTCCATCTGTTATCAACGCCTATATATTCACCCATTATCCATATTTTATTCTTC
>JAENZU010000713.1 GCA_016841125.1 Melioribacter sp.
GAAATATTAGAAAACTCTCGCAAAAACTTTTCCGGGCAATTGCTTTACCGCGCCCTTAAATCCCAGCGTTAATAAATTAACTAAACAATCAGAAGTACTCATCCCGGTTTTTTCTGCAATAACATCAATTTGAATTCCACCGCGATCCAAAGCTTCAATTATTTTTTCTTCGAACATATTTAAATTTAAACTTGGTTTGGGAATATTTACTCCAACCTCAGGTTTTAATTTTAATTGCAGTTCTTCCAGAATGTCTTCCGTTCTCGTCACCAATTTCGCTTCACCTTTTTGAATCAATCGATTCGTACCGCTGCTGCTGTTATTATTGATGTTTCCCGGTATCGCAAAAACTTCTCTATTCTGATCCAGAGCATAATTTGCAGTGAGAAGTGCACCGCCATTAATTTTAGTTTCAACAATAAGTGAACCCAAACTTAAGCCAGAAATTATTCGGTTTCTGCGTGGAAAGTTTTGAGCGTCCGGTTTTGTTCCCAACGGGTATTCCGAAATTACAGCTCCGTTTTCTGCAATTTCGTGAAAAAGTTTTTTGTTTTCAGGAGGGTAAATAACATCCAGCCCCGAGCCGATTACCGCAATAGTCCGTCCGCCGGAACTTAGTGCGGCTCGATGCGAAATAGAATCGATTCCTCTAGCTAATCCGCTAACTATAGTTATTTGTTGTAACGATAACTCCCTGGCAAATAATTCTGCCATCGATTTACCATACGCACTAGGATTTCTGGTGCCGACCATAGCGATTGAGATCGAATCTTTTTCAATTAATTTGCCATTGATGTAAAGCACTAGAGGCGGGTAATAAATATTTCTTAAAATTTTTGGGTAGGCTTCATCAAAATAAGTTAAAATTTCAGAACGATTTCTTTCAAGATTATCTAATTCAACCAAACATCTTTGTTTGAATTCATCCGAACGCTTTGCTGCAGTGATAATTCTTTCTGCGAGATTTTTATTTATTCCATCAATTTTTATCAGTTCTGAAAAATTAGCGTCAAATACAGCTTCTGCAGACTTGAATTTATTTATAAGATTTAAAATTTTGGTAGGACCCAATCCCTCAATAGAAATTAAGAGATAAAGATTTGTGAGAAAATCTACTCTTTCTGAACTCAAAGCAATTATTCTTTTATTTGAAACTAATTAAAATCCTCAATGTCGGTATCATCAACAACCCCAATTATCATTGTATTTACCGGTGCATTATTATGACCAAGTATCTGCTGAACTGCGTCACCTTCTTTTGCAACCAATACCGTATCACCAATCCCGGCATCAACCAAGTCCAAAGTAATTTGATCTTCGCTGCCGATAAATTTGCCCTCAAGATCAATCGGACGGACCAGCAATAATTTATGTCCAACTAAATGTTTGTTCTTCTGAGTTGAGTAAAGGTTACCGCATACTTTTGCGAGAAACATCTTTAGTTATCTTTTGGCTTCTTTTTATAAAATATCGAAAGCGGGAGAATAACCAAGTAAGCTATCAAAACAATTATCGGCGCCAAAGTTAGTGATAATGGGTTGTCCCATGGTCCTTGAGACATAAAAATAAATCCCACTATTAATATTACTATACCTATTGCAAGCAGTGTATAATTGTTTTTATTCCAATAATTTTTAAAAGGAGATTCGATTATTTTTTTCT
>JAENZU010000714.1 GCA_016841125.1 Melioribacter sp.
GGAATTAAATAACGCAATTCAAATTCCGGGCTTAACTAATGCCTGGACTATGCTTACCAACACTCGAATAGATATGCTTTCCACCGGTATTAAAACTCCTGTCGGAACTAAAATTCCCGGTCCGGATCTGAATATACTTCAAGATATTGGTAAAAAAATTGAAGAGGTTTCCCGGGGAATTGAAGGAACACGTTCAGCATTCGCCGAAAGATCAGTCGGCGGTAATTACATCGATTTCGAAATTGACCGTGCTGCGATTGCCCGCTACGGACTTACAATTAATGATGTTCAAAATGTAATTAGCAGTGCAGTTGGCGGAATGAATGTAACTAAGACTGTAGAAGGACTCGAACGATACCCGGTAAATGTTCGGTACCAAAGAGACTATCGTGATAACATTGAATCTCTCAGCCGAGTTCTTGTTCCTATTCCTTCCGGCGGAAGTATCCCGATTTCCGAAGTTGCAAATTTAGTAATCAAAAAAGGTCCGCCGATGATCAAAACTGAAAACGCGAGACCGAATGTTTGGGTTTATGTTGACCTTAAACCGGGAGTTGATGTTGGCTCCTACATTGACCGGGCTAAGGAAACAATAAATGATGAAGTACAATTACCTCAAGGTTATTCAATGATCTGGAGCGGTCAGTATGAATATATGGAAAGAGCAAATGCCCGCCTCTCGTTACTAATTCCAATTACCTTGTTGATTGTTATTGTGCTTCTATACTTCAACACAAAGTCATTTACTAAAACGGGAATAGTTTTACTCGCACTCCCATTCTCTTTGGTTGGGGCTATTTGGTTTCTTTATCTCGCCGGTTACAATATGAGTGTAGCGGTTTGGGTTGGAATTATTGCCCTGCTTGGTGTTGATGCTGAGACCGGAGTTGTTATGCTCCTCTATTTAGATATAGCTTACGAAAAATTTAAGAAAGCCGGTAAACTTACAAATCTGCCTGCACTTAAAGACGCAATTTTTGAAGGCGCGGTAAAACGAATCCGTCCAAAGCTGATGACTGTTATGACAACATTCCTCGGACTTTTACCAATACTAATCGGTATCGGTATAGGATCCGATGTTATGAAAAGAATTGCCGCACCAATGGTTGGCGGAATTTTTACAAGTATGATAATGGAACTAACTGTATACCCGGCGATATTTTTTGCTTTAAAGAAACGCGAATTGAAAAAAGAAAATTTGTTAATTAACTAATACACAAAATCCTTAGGAGGATAAAATGAAACACATAATAAAAAATATTGCTGTGCTAATAATAATTCTGGTTGCATCCGCAATTACCGTTAGTGCACAGCAGCACATGAACCATTCAAAAATGGACTCAACAAAAAAAATGATGCAGCATAAAATGAAAGATTCTTCAAATCATATGCATCACATAAACATGGACACTTCAAAAATGCATCATCAAAATATGCAGCACAATAAGATGAAAACGGATGATGCAAAACAAGCGATGAATATGGACAATAAAATCTGGAACGCTTACTGCCCGGTCCGCGGTGAAGAAGTTGATCCCGAATCGCCAACAGTTCAGTATAAAGGTAAAACAATCGGTTTCTGCTGCCCGGGATGCGATGATAAATTCAAAGCCGAACCGGAAAAATACCTTAAGAATCTTAGTGAAGATGGACAGAAATT
>JAENZU010000715.1 GCA_016841125.1 Melioribacter sp.
ATATAGACGGGCAATATTTACTGCAGCAGTATGCTGTTTAAGTTTGAAACTATTTTATTGAAGTAATCCAAAGTTAATGTCGGAATGATAATATTGAAGTTATACCTATTGTTATCTTTGCCGATTAAAGAAACTTTAGGTGTACCGGTAGCTCCCGAATAGGGGGAGTATATAATCAAATCATAAATTATTTTGTTTACTTCCTGAGGATTTAGATTTTTACCAGTACTAAGCTGAGCTTCGAATAGGGAATATCTTGTATCATCATCGATCACTGAAATTTTAGCAGAGGCAATTTTACTGTATGGCAAATAAAACAACTGACCGTTTTCCGATAGAATTGTAAGTACTCTAATGCCAAGCTTCTTTATTTGTCCGCTTCCATTTGGAGTAATAATTTTTTTCCCTACATCGAAAGAGTATTCGAGTCGAAAAATGAGACCTGAAAATGCATCCCTTCCTACGAACCAAATAACCATTACAAACATTACCGCAAAGAGAGTAAGTATAACAGGGTTATTAAACATCTGCGTTGAAATTAGAATATCTACACTCCAGAACACATAAATTAACCACAATAATAATTCAAAAATAATTACTGATTTATGGAAGGCGCGCCTGCTTTCCATTTTTGCAAAGAAATAATTAGTAAGTCTATTAACTAGTTTAAGCGCAATAAAAAGACCTGTCCCAAATAAAACTATCAGTATTAGTTCCATAATGAAATTTACAATTTCGAGGTCCTGTATCATACAAGTCCCTTCTTGTTTAAATAATATAGCAGATATGGTTCTATATAAGGATTTACTTCCAGCACATCCTTTTCAAACTCTCTAATTAAACGTGCACGTTTTAATTTATCAATCGTCTCATTAAGAAATACGGGTTCGTCTATAAAAAATTTACTGATCCTCTTAAAGCTAAGTCTTCTATGAAGAATAATCTGAACCAATACAATAATCCAATCATCAGGTAGAGAATCGAAAAGTGAGAGACTATAATCTGCCGGATTTTTCAGATAAAGCATGTTTCCGTCAATCCGGTAAATGCAATTTATCCAGCCGTTTAATGCCGAGCCAATATTCCCTTTTGAGTAATCAAAAAGTGAATTAAAAAATCTTGCGAGCCTCAATTGTGATAAATCATCTTCATCAATATTATTTAGTTTAAAGTCCATTCCGCTTGCGTCATGTCTTAATAGGATTATATCTTTCAGTTCCTCGGCATCAAAGGGTTCGCATTCAACAACTGCAAGGAAGTATTGATCAATTGCTTTTAATTTGCGGATAAATTCAAATGAGTTTATGTTCATATTAACAATGAAGAACCATTTTTTCTCACTCATTGAAATAAGTTCAAATAACCGGTTAATAACATTCCATCCTTCAGGGCTGCGCTCCCACCAGAGCTCTAGATCGTGAATAATAATGACAGATTCGCCGACACCGGAACGCAATGCTTCCTCAATAGGCAGGGAAGTTCCCAAACTAGCGGAAAAACTTTTTTCAAATAACTCCACATCAATTGAGCCGCTGCTGACAGGATTAACATTAAATATTTTACTCTGTTTGAAATTTACTTCGGCTGTATGTTTCGAAAGAGATGATTTACCGAAATTACGCTCACCAATAATCAGTAGTCCGCCGTTGTGCCC
>JAENZU010000045.1 GCA_016841125.1 Melioribacter sp.
TTTTCACCTTATTTAAATAACGAGATTTTCCTTTTTCCGCTGAACCAATACAGTTTGACTTTACTTAAGAAAAAGAAAAATAATAGTCAGCATTTTGTATCAGACGCTTTGCCGGCTGAAGAAACTGAAGATAATTATGCATTTTCAGACGAGTCTTTAAATCTTTTATACGATGCGATTAGAGAACTATCAGAAATAGATAGAGCCGTTATTATGCTTTATTTAGAAGAAAAATCATATCAGGATATCTCTGATATTATAGGAACAAATCCTAATAATATAGGTGTGCGGGTTAACAGAATTAAACTTAGATTAAAAAAAATATTAGATGAAAAAATCAATTGAAAATATATGGAAAGAGGGTTTTCTAAAAAGTGACGCATTGATTGCGCCAAAAATAAATAACATCTACTCTCAAAAATCGATTCATATCATTGATAAATTTAAAAGAATGTTTAGAATAAATTTGATTGCAATTGTTGCTTTCTCATTTATCTTTTTAATTATATCATTTATTATCGGAATACCTATATCCGGCATTATTTTTTTCGTAGTTCTTGCTGTTCATGTCATAATTAACAAGAGGTTATTGAATGGCTTAAAGAGAATAGATAAGGGTGTCGATTGTTATGAATATCTCAAGGCATTTAACGATTGGATAAAAATGCAGGTATCTATCAATAGGAGAATTTCCACATTTTTATACCCAATAATATTTGTATCATTAATTTTGGGATTTTGGTTTAAAGACGCAGAAGGCATCCCTTTGGGCGATAGACTTGTGCATAAAATTCTAATAAGTTTTCCTGATATCTACCTTATATATGGAATCCCACTGATAGGAATCGTAATCGCAATTTTAATTATAGGGGTACTGGCATTTTTTGGCGGCAGGATTTATCAATGGGATTTAAATATTATTTACGGAAGAGTATTTAAAAAACTGGAAGAGTTGATGACTGATATTGAAAATTTAAATAATTAGAGACATACCTTAAGAGTTGCTTAATATTGACTTTTAAATTGTATTAAAAAAATAAGTTTTACATGTAATAATTATTGTTTTGAGCCACTAAACAAGAAAGAGTTAATCATAATTTTACTACAAAGGAACTACAAGATGAGACTAGAAGAAGCTTATAAATTTTTTGAAAGTTTAACAACCGAAACAGACAATAAATCTGAAGTAAAGGTTTATGAGAAATTTATGTATGTGCTGAGCAAATTGAAAAGTAGAGAATTCTCAAAAGATGAAATTCAATCCATTGAAGCGGAACTTGATAGTCTAAATTTAGAATCGAATCCTGAAAACGGAAAAAAATACTTTAAAAAAGCACTAAGTAAATTCGAAAAATATTTAAGGGATGAATTTTCCTTAACCTCCAAAGGGTATTACACCGGTATAGGCATAGGTTTAGGATCTTCATTTGGAATTCTTTTTGGAATTGTGTTTTTGTCTAGTCTTGAGCGTTCTTTGGGAATATCTTTAGGTTTGATTATCGGTATGTTGATTGGGTTAGCTATTGGAAGATCTATGGACGCTAAAGCTATAAATCAAGGCAGAGTGTTATAGTTAAAACCCGAATTTAAACTTTAAAAGTTCAACCGAAATAAATGTTCTTATCACAACTATGTATAAAAATAATATCCGCGTTAATAATAAATTAAAAGACTGTAGCCCATAATCGGTACTAGTCTAATACTATAAGTTTTATCATTGATGAAAAGGCTTAACAATAAAGAAATTGAGCAATAAGAAGGAGTTATAGATGAAAACAACACCCGAACACGATGAGCGTATTGCGAAGATGAAATTTGCTTCTGTGTATCCGCATTATATTACAAAAGTCGAGAAGAAAGGCAGAACGAAGGAAGAATTACATCAAGTAATCGAGTGGCTGACAGGTTATGATGGGGATAAGTTAAAAAAACTCATTGAAGAAAAAGTGACTTTTGAGCAATTCTTTCAAAATGCAACCTTAAATAAAAATGCTCACTTAATTACGGGTGTAATTTGCGGCTATCGAATTGAAGAAATCACAAATCCATTGACGCAGCAAGCCAGGTATTTGGACAAGTTAGTTGATGAATTAGCTAGAGGGCGGAAGATGGAAAAGATATTGCGAGGATCTTAGATTGACGGACAAACTCAGTGCTAGCAGCATTGGCTATAAATAATGCGGGCGATAGTTTCTGAGATAAATAAACTTAGTGGCAATTGAAATTTAAAGTAATTTGAAATACCGAACTACGTATAGCCGAGACCGTTAGATCTGAGAAAACAATATGAAAACAGAGCAGAACAAAAATCAGAAGAATTAAAAAATAACCCAGATTGTTTGGTATAACAATTTATCAAAAACGTAGCAGTAACATTACTAGTGAAATGATTATTATTTAATCCCAACTTAGATTTTATTGGGCTGTGGAAACCTTCCCCGGTAATATATTTTCTTATAGATAATTTGTAGTCAAGCCATACAGTGGCGTATAAATCTTAGGAAATATTAATCGATGACAAATTTGGGATTATAAGTAGTGAGTTAAACCAAACATTATTTCAATCTAACTTTTAGATAAAACTAAATATTATTATTGACAAAAATAATAAGTTTAATTATATTTTATCTAAATGTAAACGTTTACATTAGATACATTCCTTAATAGATACTCTCGGTATTGAATCTCAAAAATAATTATCAACTCTGTTATCAATCTTGTCTTGTTCTTTGATTGATTGAAATTTTTTTCATTTAGAAAAAATTATTCCCTCTACACAATAAATAAACATTACAATAAAATAATTGGAGGTTCTATGCGTTACAAGTTATACCTTCCTTTACTCGTTATTTCGTTGCTTCTATTATCAAACATTTCTGTTAATGCACAGGCTACTGCAGATCCCGCTACACTGCCGGTTTACGCAGCAGCAGGAGCTATAACGGTTGACGGTGTTTTAGATGAACCAGAATGGGGAATGTCGGCTCCACATTTAATGTTCAATAAAGACGGAGTTCCTTCCGGTAACTCTTATACACCAACCGGGGGTGAAGTCGTAAAACCCGCCTATTTGGATGTATCAACAACATACGTAAAATTTCTGCATCAGGGTACAAATCTTTACATTTCATTAAATTCAAACGATCAGCAGGTATGTCGTTTTGGTGATAGCTGGGAAGGCGATGGTTTGTTTATGAAAATAAAAGGTTTTGATGGATCGGATGTTGAGTGGAAATTATATTACAACCTTGGCGGAATTGATCCCGATATTCATTATGAAGGTCCGGCATATGGATCAGGTGCCGGTCATAAAAATCCGGGAACAGTGGTTAACGATTCATCAAATGTTGATGCCGGTTATACTGCAGAATTGATGATAGATTTGACCGGACTTGGATTTGATGCTTCAACCAGCAGTATTCAAGTACTTATTAATATTTTTGACCCGGATAATTACAGCGATTTAGTTCCACCTTGGGGTCCAAATGGAAATTTTTACAAACAATGGTGGGGAAGTCAGTGGGGTCCCGATATGCGCACACTAAATCTTATGTCGGGAGTTGTACCCGTTGAACTTACATCATTTACAGCTAATGTTTCCAATACACAAATAGTATTAAATTGGGAAACTGCAACTGAAACAAACAACCACGGTTTCGAAGTTGAACGCGCACCTGATGGTAATAGTTTTTCAGTTATCGGATTTATCGAAGGCAAAGGTACTACCACAGAAGCACAGAAATATTCATTTGTGGATAATAATATTAGTGCCGGTCTTGAATACTCATATAGGCTAAGACAAATTGATCTTGACGGCGCCTTCAGTTACTCAAATGTAATTAACACTGCTTCTATTGCTCCGGTAAATTTCAGTCTTGAACAGAATTTTCCAAATCCGTTCAACCCGACCACACAAATTAGTTTTGGATTGCCTAGTAAATCGATGGTTAACCTTGAAGTATTTAATCTGCTAGGTGAAAAAGTAGCTACATTAATCAATAATGAACTTGATGCGGGTGTTCATAAAATTTCTTTTGACGCTTCACAGCTTTCAACTGGAATTTACATTTATGCACTTACAGCCAACGGACAGAATGGTGAAAAATTTGTTAACGCTAGGAAAATGACACTAATTAAATAGCCCGTTTTTTACAATGGGACTGGTTAAACTCCAGTCCCGTTTATTTTAATTTTATTCTACGGAGAAATGGTTGGCAGCAACAATCAAAGAAATTGCTATAAGAGCGAAAGTCTCAATTGCAACTGTTTCACGCGCATTTAACGATGGGAAGATTAAACCGGAAACAAAAAAAAAGATTCTGGAAATAGCCGGCGAACTTAATTACAACCCCAATCTGCTTGCACGCAATTTTGTAAAAAAACAATCTAATGTAATTGGATTAATCCTGCCGGATATCACCGATGAGTTCTTCTCTGAATTAATCCGTGGAGTTGATGAAACAACTTTCAAGTACGGTTATTATACAATGGTAATAAGTTCGCACAAGAATAGATCGCTTGTTGAGTCAGTCTCACAATTAAACAGCAGCGGACTTGTAGGCGGGATAATACTTTTGGTTCCGCATTTTAGCGATGAATTAAAGAATATGCTGGACAGTAATAAAATCCCGTTTGTAATCATAAGCGGGGAAAGTAATATTGGTAATTATAACGTTGTTAGTATTGATAATTATCATGCTGCGTATACGTTGACAAAGTATTTAATAAAGAAAAAAGGGTACACTCGTATTGCTCATATTTCTGGTCCGCTTGATAATTTTGATGCAGTGATTAGGAAAAAAGGATTTTTGGATGCATGCCGCGATTTGAAGATCAAAATAAAAAATGAATGGCTTTTGGAAGGAGATTTTTCTCGCAAAAGCGGTGAGCAGAATTTTAAAAATATTTGGAAACTTACTGATAAACCTGAGGTTATTTTTGCCTCGAATGATATGATGGCAATAGGATGTATAACAATAGCAGATGAGAGAGGGATCCGGATACCGGCAGAGATTGCTGTAGTTGGCGTTGATGATGTTTTTGTCTCGGGAATTATCAAACCTGGACTTACTACTATGAAAGTATTTATAGATAAAGTTGGCAGAACTGCTTCAAAAATTTTAATTGAAAGTATGCAGGGCAAAAAAAAGAAAAAACAAAAAATTAAAATTCGGACTGAACTGATTGAAAGGCTTTCATGCTGATCAATAAAAATATAAAAGGAATTATCTTTTGAAATTTTATAAATCCAAATACGGTTTTTTTACTGATGACGGGAGCGAGTATGTAATCACAAATGCTCATACGCCGAAACCCTGGGTTAATGTAATTTCAAATGGTAAATACGGATTGGTAATATCTCAAACGGGCGGAGGATTTAGTTGGGATACACATTCCGAATTCAACCGGTTAAACCGTTGGCATCAAGATTTAATATTAGATAATTGGGGAAAGTTTTTTTATTTCAAAAATGAGAAGACAGGTGATCTTTGGAGTCCAACCTGGATGCCTGTAAAACAAAAACTGGATTTTTATGAATGCAGATTCGGAATGGGTTATTCTACTTTTACCAGTGAGTTTAAAGGGGTTAAAACCATACTAAATGTATTTGTACCTTTTGACGATGATCTTGAGATCTGGAATTTTTCAATACAAAATAAAAATGATGAACCTATTGAACTTTCTATCACTTCTTATTTTGAATGGTGCCTTGGTTCTTCAGCAGATCACCATCGCGAATTTCATAAAACATTTTTGGAAACGGAATTTGATTTCGAACTAAATACTTTAACCGCTCAAAAAAGACTATGGGACATTTCGATTGGAGAAAGGGGTCATTGGAATACTGAATATCCTAACTATGGATTTATCAGTTCAACCAATAAAATAAAAGAGTTTCAGGGTGACAAGGAATCTTTCATTGGTAAAAATGGAAGTGTTGAAAGACCTAACGAAATATTTAAAAAATCATTATCTGGTAAAACCGGTAAATGGAACGATTCGATTGGGACTGTAAAGATAAAATTGAAAATAAAACCAAATGAAACAGAAGAGACTGCGTTTCTGATCGGCATAAAACCGACAACCGAAGAAATTAAAACTAGTATTGAAAAATATAATGTTCCTTCCAAAATAAAAACTGCTCTTGAAAACGTTAAACAAAGATGGATTGAAATACTTGATCCGCTAGAAATAAAAACACCTGATAATGCCATGAATTTTTTGGTTAACAAATGGCTGCGTTATCAGGCAATATCCGGTAGATTATGGGGACGAACCGCTTACTATCAGCAGAGCGGAGCTTTCGGATTCAGAGACCAGCTTCAGGATAGTCTTGTGTTTCTGCCTATTGATCCGAAGATGACCGAGAAACAAATTCGCCTTCATGCACGGCATCAATTTGAAGACGGTACAGTTTTACATTGGTGGCACCCTATTACCGAAACGGGATTAACTACCCAAATGACAGACGATCTTTTGTGGCTGCCTTATATAATATTTCACTACATCGATGAAACAGCTAATTTAGATATTCTAAATCAAAAAGAACCCTACTATGATAACAAGGAAAAATACGATACTCTATTTGATCATTGTATAGCTGCAATAGAAAAAGTTCTAACTCGTTACAGCGATAGAGGTTTACCTCTCATAGGAGCAGGCGATTGGAATGACGGACTTAGTGCCGTCGGATTGGATATGAAAGGTGAATCAATTTGGCTTGCAGAATTCTTTTACCTAATACTTATCCGTTTTGCCGATATCTGCCAAAAGATAGACGAGAATTCAAAAGCTGATAAATATTTGAATAAAGCCGCTGAACTAAAATCCGCATTCGATAAATATGCGTGGAATGGCAGCTGGTTTTTCCGCGCAACAAAAGACGATGGTTCAAAAATCGGCAGCGAAGAATGCAAAGAGGGCAAAATATTCCTTAATACACAAACATGGGGAGTTATTAGCGGAATAGCGGATTCGGATAGACAGAAAAAATCTATGGCATCTGCTGCAAAATATTTGCTTAGAGAAAACGGGGCGTTGTTACTCGCTCCTGCGTATTCCAGCCCCGATAAATATATTGGATACTTATGCCGTTATGCCCCGGGAAAAAGGGAGAACGGCGGAGTTTATTCACACGCTGCGGCTTGGGCTGTTTGGGGATTCGCAAAAATTAGAGACAAAGAAAACGCTTTTAAAGCATATAAAAATTTGTGCCCTATAGATAACTATATGAAAAGTGCCGATAAATATTGTGCTGAGCCTTACGTTATGCCGGGCAATATCGACGGACCGGATTCCCCTGATTACGGAATGGGCGGCTGGACGTGGTATACAGGTTCCGCTTCATGGTATCAGAATATTTTTATTGAATGGATTTTAGGTATAAGACCAACATTCGAAGGGTTGTTGATTGATCCTTTATTCCCGGAAAATTGGAAAGGTTTTTCGATCAAGAGAACCTTTCGCGGAAAAACATTTTATATCAATGTAACAAATGAGAGTGGTAAAGCAGAAAAAGTTTTGCGAATTATTGTCAATGGTAAAAAAATAAAAGGAAAGCTTATTCAGTTAATACCAGAAATAGATCATTACGAAGTTGAAGTTTATCTTTAATAATCAGAATTACAATAGGAGGTAATTGTGAGAAAATTTTTCATTTTGATAATCTTTTTTATTCTGCTGCCCATTGAGTCTTTAAACGCTCAACCGGTAAGACAGGATGCATTATGGGCAAGAAATGTTCCCGTTGGAACAATAACACTTGACGGTGTTTTGGACGAAGCTGAATGGGCTTCTGCAGAATCTTTAGCTGTAGTTTACGGAGAGAATGCGGGACTTCCAACCAGCGGCTGGCGCGCTGAATTCCAACCCGATGCTGTAACCGATCCGACTAACGCAATGGTTAAATTTTTAGCTTCCGGAACCAAACTTTATATTGCGTTCACTATTCCCGATTCTTCTGTCGGCGGTACTCAAGATTGGGCAAGATGGGATGGTATTTTAATGTCAATTAAAAATAAAGCCCAAATTGATCCGGTAACGCAGACAGCGCTGCCTGCTGAATTTTTCTATGCATACTGGCTGGCGAATTTACCTAATCCCACTCCGATTGTCGGCGCCAACCCAAGGTTTATTGGTACATTTGGAAATTTTAACGATACTACAAGGACACCGGAACAAATTGCAGTGTGGGATGCGCGAACAATTGTTGATGGACTATCGAATGACGACCAGCGTGATAATGGCTGGGTTGTTGAAATGCAGATTGATCTCGATAGTCTTGGTTATAACATTACCGGTCCGGCAGGGGATGTTGTTGCATTGAATTTTAGTATTTGGGATTGTGACTATCTTTTTGAAGGGGACCCCACAAAAATTAGCTCAACAAGAACACACTGGCAAAATACATGGGGAAATGTTACTTCCAATAATGTTGGCAGAATAATGATCAGGCCGGATATTACTATTACTAGTTCTCCTCAATACAACATGCCGGATGCAGAACTTCCACCAGGTGGTACTAACGAAGTAAACATTGACGGTGATTTAGGAGATTTTATGTGGCCTCATGCATATCAGTTTGAGATAGGATGGAATGACGTTAATATTAGAAATAATTACCCAGGAGTCGGTCCTCTTGTTAGTGGTCAATTTCAACCTGAATTATTCGGTAATCCTCGTCCACCAGTCCTTGATCCCTCATATGGAAAATTAAGTGCATTCTTTAAAAACGATTCTCTATATCTTGCTGCCGATATTAATGATCAACTGGTTCAAGGGACGGCAATTTTTGATAAAGCCGATGGCGTTGGTTTTATTATTGGTCATCGCACAGAATTGAACGAAGAAAATGCAATGATTTTTAAATATTTGAGAATCAATTTCGACCAAACCGGAGCTCCTTCTGCTCAAGATAATCTTCCAAATTTGATCGACGATAATGGTGCTGAATTCGCGGTTAAATTAAAAGGTTCTACAACGGTAAATAATAATTTTGACATAGACGAGGGATATGTTGTAGAATTAAAAGTTGATTTAACTAAGCTTGGTTATGAAACTGGTTTGGGGGATAAGTTATTATTTATGGGCGCGGTACTTCTGGACGGTGATTCATTTGATGATTCCCTCGCCAATTACGGTACACGCACCTGGTGGTTTCGCGAACATGCCGGCGGTCCTGCCGCTGCATGGATATTTATGAATGAGAATATTTTTGTTAATGTAGAGGATAATTATTCTGCTCAAATTCCTACTTCTATTGAACTAATTGGAAATTATCCAAACCCGTTCAATCCAGCAACAAAAATTAAATTTTCACTACCTGCGTCCGGTACTGTTTCAGTGCGTGTAGTAAATGCTCTTGGCGAGGAGGTTTACTCAAAACAAATTGAAAATTTAAACGAAGGAATTAATGAATTTAATTTTAGCGGAACCGGATTTTCTTCGGGAGTTTATTTTTATCAAATTAGCCTAATGAATACGGCTGCGGGAATTGATCATTCAAGCGCATTTGGTAAAATGATTTTACTTAAATAATAGGAAGTACCGCCGGGGATCAATGAATCCCCGGACTTTTTTTTAATGAACTCAATAAATGCAGGAGTTCAGATGAATAAAAAGAATTACGAAATACGACTATTTCCCATTTTTTTGGTCGTCGCAATTTTGTTTTCCGTTTCTCTTTCTGCCCAAACCACGGGAAAACTTTCAGGAAGAGTAACCGATGAAAGCGGCACTCCGCTTGTCTCCGCCAATATCATTATTGAGGGAACTGATCTTGGTGCAGCCACAGATGTTGACGGATATTACAGCATCATAAATATTCGATCCGGCAGTTATAATATTAAATTCCGATATATCGGTTATCAAACAAAAAATATTGAAGGCGTGAGGATATCAGCCGATAAAACAACTCAGATTGATGTTCAACTGAATACAGAAGTGATTGCTGGAGAAGAGGTGACCGTTACTGCCCAAAAGCCGATTGTAGAATTCAGTCAAACTAGTTCGGTAGTATCTGTTAGTAGAGAAGAAATTAAAAATCTTCCGGTACAAGGATTGAACGAAATTGTGAATTTAAAAGCTGGTGTTATAGACGGTCATTTTAGAGGGGGGCGTATCGGCGAGGTTCAATATCAAGTCGATGGAGTAACCGTAAATAATCCTTTCAATAATTCATCAACTTTGGAACTTGATAGATCGTTGATTGAAGAAGTTCAAGTAATAAGCGGAACATTCGACGCGAAATACGGGCAGGCTATGTCGGGCGTTGTAAATGCGGTTTTAAGAACCGGCGGCGGTAAGTTTGAGTATTCAGGTGAGTTTTACGGAGGGGATTATTTTACAACAGACACCGAAAGATATCCGCATACCGACAAATATAAACCCTTTAATATTCAAAATTATCAATTAACAATTACAGGTCCGTTTCCAATTCCGCAGACAACATTTTTTGTAAGCGGGAGAAGGTATTCCTCAGACGGATATTTTTTTGGTGAGCGTAGATTTGTTCCAACAGATACAAATAATTTTGAAAAACGTATATTCAATCCCACCGGCGATGGCGCGCTTGTTCCAATGTCCACAACTCGCGAATGGAGCGGTCAGGCAAAAATTACAAACAAATCGTTTGGCTCTGTTGAGTTAAGTTATCAAGCTATTTTTAATTTTGCCGAAAGAAGTTATTACAATCATGCATTCAGATTCAACCCGGAAGGGACTAAAATAAACAAAACCACTTCTATAGCACACGGATTATCCTTAACACATTCCATTAACAATGAAATGTTTTATAAGTTAAATATCAGGCAGAATTATTTTGAATATAACGACTACAAATACAAAGACTTATATGATCCCCGCTATATTGCGGCAGGGGAACCCAAAGCCGATGCAAATTATGAGGATGGTGCAATTGTTCAAGGTGTTGATCTTGGAAGATACAAACAAAAGACTAATTCGATCATTATCAAAAATGACTGGACTTGGCAGGCTACGCGTATCCATATGCTGGAAGCAGGTTTTGAAGCGCAGTACTCTGAAATAACTTTTGGCAGTCCGGGCTTTTTTATAACCACTACTGTGGATGGGAAGTCAATTTTACAGCCGCGCCAGGAGTATCCGCGTGTGCCGGGAATTCAAAATTATTATCCCCAGCAGTTTGCCACATATTTTCAGGATAGGGTTGAGTTAGGTGATCTCGTTGTACGTGCGGGAGTCCGATTAGAATACTTTAATGCCAAATCAACAATACCGAGCGATCTTGCCAATCCGGCAAATTCTATCAGCGGAGCTCCGGAATCGATACCGAAAAAAACATCTGCCAAATATGCTTTTGCTCCCCGCCTTGGATTGAGTTTCCCATTAACAGCTTCATCATCCGCATATTTTTCTTACGGGCATTTTTATCAATTACCAGGACTTGGATTACTTTACAGTAACGCCGATTACTCATTGCTGGATGAACTGCAGGCTGGCGGTATCAGTTATGGTGTAATGGGCAATCCCGATCTTAATCCGGAATTTACTATACAATATGAGTGCGGTTATAAAAATGCAATCAGCAATATTTTGGGTGCCGAGATATCATTCTTTTATAAAGATATTCGCGATTTACTCGGTGTTGAATTTGTAAGCACTTATACGGCGGCTGATTATGCTCGCTTTACCAATGTCGATTTCGGGAGCGTTTACGGTTTTACTATTTCACTTACGCAAAGAAACTTCGGAAATTTATCTACAAGTTTAGATTTCACATTACAATATGCGGAAGGTAATTCGAGCGATCCGCAAGAAACCGCAAACAGAGCCGCATCGGGAAAAGACCCGCGTCCAAGAACAATTCCATTTAGCTGGGACCAGCGCAATACAATAAATGGCACTATAATTTATTCCCAGCCGGATGATTATTCCATAAGCACAATAATAAAATTCGGCAGCGGACAGCCGTACACTCCGGAAATTGGGTATGGATTTAATGCTGATCTCGAAACAAATTCCGGAACTAAAAACAGTTTCTTTTTAGTTGATTTAAGAGCCGAAAAATATTTTTCATTCGGACCGCTGCAGTTTAGCATATTTGCTAGGGTTTTCAATCTTTTCAATAATCATTTTGTTAATGGATTTGTATTCTCCTCCACAGGAAGCCCGGATTACACTCTAACGCCTTCCTCATCGCGTTCGCAATTGTACGATCCTTCGAGATATTATGAACCCAGGCGTATTGAATTTGGTATTTCATTCAGGAGTAATTGAAATGAAAAACAAAAATGTAAATAGTTCATTAAATTTTATAAGTCCGCTGCTTCTTACTTTATTTGTTTGGCTGCTCGTAACTTCGCAGGTATTCGCGCAGGAACTTCTTCCTGTTGTTCCCCCTGAATTAAGAGGTAAAATTGATGCGGAACGATCCGGACTTCACGATGCAAATCGAATACGCACTATATTTTATAATTTTGGAATGGTCGGCGATTATCCGCCCGATCCTATTAATGTGGATGTTACAGTATTCCATTCCATTGAAGTACCAAAAGGGTCGGGAGAAAATTATGGTGATGGTACAACGCCGTTTGTACTTGCCCAAATTACTCAAACCAGCGGATCTAATGCTTATATTATGGAGACCGGATACCGCGAGCGTCAGGGGACGAGTCCTATTTCCAGTAAAACAATGAGGTTTGAACCCAGACCCGGATATTTTCAGAATGATCCTGAAATTAACAAGGGAAGATCGGTAGCACTCAGTAATGACCCTCGTACATGGCCGGATAAATGGATTGATAAAATTTATGATCCCGATGATCCAGGCTGGAGTAATTCCTGGAATGGATACTTCGGCAAAGCACCGAAAGCCGATCAGGAAAGTTATGTTGTTTACGATGACAATTACTATGATGCATGGAATTATTTCCCGGATAATAGGGATAATACACGACACGGGCTTGGTTTAAAAGTTGAACAGCGCGGCTTTCAATGGGCAAATCCGCAGGCTGGTTACGTGATATTTTTTCACTATGATATCGCCAACGAATCAACCACTAATTACAATGACAACATCATTTTTGGTTTGTACATGGATTCAGGGGTGGGTGGCTCCGGTGTTGGAAGGGACGGAATTCCAGAATCGGATGATGACAATGCCTACTTTGATAAAAGTGCCGGTTTGAATTTGGTTTATACCTGGGATAAAAATGGCTATGGAATGAGGGGTTCAACAGGTTATCTCGGTTATTCATATCTCGAAACTCCAGGCAATCCGACAGATGGATTAGACAATGATTCAGACGGTATTGCTGATGAAC
>JAENZU010000046.1 GCA_016841125.1 Melioribacter sp.
AATACAATTTTATAAAAAATATGACGTCAAAATTTCGGACGATGCACACGATCGTTTAATTGATTTCCTCGGCTTAAAAGATTAAATGATATTCGGCGTTCATCCCCCCTTTAATATGTAACTAACATTTCATCTTTCCCTCACAATTCACGAATATACAATTCATGTCTTTCCTAATATTTATTTGAAGAAAACCCTAATTATGTGTTGATATTGACATTTAGTTTTATTATTGATATATGCTTTTTAATAATTTTAAGTTTAAATTTTCTATTATTTACATAAAATATTTAATTCGTCAAACAGTACACCATAACAGACTTTAATTAGAATTATTCGAATATAAAAATGGTAGGAAGCATATGGAATCAATAATTCAGAATAGGGATCTCTACCGGATACCGTGGACACTGCCTGATAATGCAATATCCTGGTTAGAGCCCACGGCTCAATGTAATTTGGCATGCGACGGATGCTACAGAGAAAATGATAAGGATTCTCACAAAAGTTTAGAAGAAGTTAAACATGAATTGGATATTTTTGAAAAATACCGGAATACCGATTGCATTTCAATTGCCGGCGGTGACCCTCTTTTATATCCGCACATAATTGAGTTAGTAGCCGAAATAAAGAAAAGAGGTTTGAAGCCAATAATTAATACAAACGGCAAAGCGCTCACTAAAGAATTTTTAAGTGATTTGAAAAAAGCCGGGGTGTTCGGGTTTACTTTTCACGTTGACAGCAAACAGGGCAGAGGCGCCGAATGGAAAGGGAAAAGTGAAATAGAACTGAATGAACTTAGACTGCAGTATGCACAAATGCTTGCAGATGAAGGGGGAATTTCATGCTCATTCAATTCAACCGTTTATGAAGATACGTTGCAATATGTGCCCGACTTAGTAGAATGGGCGCACAAACACATCGATATTGTGCATACAATGGTCTTCATTGCATTCAGGCATATTGTACCAAATTTGCCAATGGATTTTTATGCCGCCGGTGAAAAAGTTGACTGGCACGAGATTCACTATCACTCGGAAGCAACAAGAAGAGTTGATATAATGTCAACAGATGTACTAGCAAGGGTAAAAGAAAGATTTCCTGATTTTACACCCTGCGGATATTTAAACGGCACCGAAAATGCAGACTCATATAAATGGCTTTTTACAGAGAGAGTGGGTACAAAAAATAAAATTTACGGTTATTTAGGTCCAAAATTTATGGAACTTTCAATGATGTTTAATCATCTTTTGACCGGCAAATATCTTTCTTACGCAGCCCCGAAACTCTCAAGAAAAGGCAGAGCTACTCTCCTGCTGCTTTGGCCCTTTGATAAAAAAATTAGAGAAGCATTTAAAGAGATGATGAAAAATCCATTTAGGATTTTCAAAAGATCGCATCTTCAAACAATTCTTTTTATTCAGCCGGTTGATTTTATGGAAGACGGAAGGCAATCGATGTGTGATGGCTGTCCCGATATTACTGTGTGGAATGATAAATTAGTTTGGTCCTGCAGATTGGAAGAGCCCAAAAGATACGGATCTTTCCTCCATACTTTTCCAAGGAATAATTGAAAAAGAGGTTGTCTTAGAAGTATAAAACCGTAAAAACGGTTAAAAAAAAAGTTGTGTTTTTCGCTCGTATCCCCACGTTTTAAAACGTGGGTTAATCTTAAAGAAGCCATATAAAACAGCTACAAATTCAATTTTCTGAAAAATAAATTTCAATAAATCTATTCCAAAGATCCTATTGCTTCTTCGACTGTTTCTAAAATTTCACACGAGCGAACTACTTCCTTCATTTTTGTGTGATCAGGATACAATGGTCTGTCAACATCCAGAAAATCAATATGTTTACGGACTGTCTGCTTTGCAGCTCCAACACCTTTTCCGTTTTCAAATTCTCTGAAATCGAGAGCTTGGGACGCGGCAATTAATTCAATACCAAGAATTCCAAAAGCATTATCCAAAATCTGACCATTTTTAATTGCAGTATTCATTCCCATCGAAACAAAATCTTCCTGATCTGCAGCCGCAGGAATTGATTGAATTGATGCCGGAGTAGATAATATCCTCTGTTCAACAATCAAAGAATCTGCCGTATATTGGCTGAGCATCAATCCGGAAAACATTCCGGCTCCCTTAGTTAGAAATGCCGGCAGACCAACACTCAAAGCAGGATTCAGCAATCTGTTCAATCTTCTTTCGGAAAGAACGCTGACCATTGTAATTGCGGCGCCAGCCATATCCATCGGCAGCGAAACCGGGGTTCCCTGAAAATTGGCACCGGTTAATGTTAAATTTTCTTCCGGGAAAAATATTGGATTATCCCCAACTCCATTGAGTTCAATTTCCACTTGAGTTTTTGCATGTGCAATTGCGTCATGAGCCGCACCGATAACTTGAGGTGAAGATCTCATCGAATAGGCATCCTGAACTTTGATTTTCAATTTTCCTGTTTTAAGATCACTTCCTTCAATACATTTCATTATTGACTTTGCACTCCTTACGGCACCGGTAAAACCTCTTACCTGGTGGAGCCGGACATCGTAAGGTTTTAAATTTGCCATTAAAGCTTCCAGCGACATCGCGCATGCAATTTCAGCCTGTTTAAGCCAGCGGTTCATATCATAAATATGAATTGCACTCATAGCTGTGAGAAGATTAGAACCATTGATCACAGCCAATCCATCGCGCGCTTTTAAACCGGGGACTTCCATCCCCGCTTTTTCAAAAGCAATTCTGCCGGGAAGTTTTTCACCCTTGTAGTAAGCTTCCCCTTCCCCCATCATTAACAATGCAACCTGAGACATCGGGGCAAGATCTCCGCACGCACCCACAGATCCCTTTTGGCACACAAAGGGAACAACATCTTTATTCAGCATTTCGATTAGAGTCAGCGTGATCTCGGGCCTGCATCCCGAATTTCCGTGAGCATGTACATTAATCCTTCCTGCAATTGCTCCTCTTACATCTTCAAGCGGAGCCGGATCACCAATGCCTGCCGAATGATTGTAAATCAAATACTTCTGAAAATCTTTTACCTGCTCATCGGATAGAACTACTTCTGAAAATTCACCGATCCCGGTATTAACACCGTACATAATTTCGTGTGATTGAATTTTCTCTTCCAACATCGATCTGCATTTTCGAATCCTATCAAGTGCATCGGGGGCTAATTCTACTTTCTCTTTTCCGCGGGCAATTTTTACTAATTTTTCAACAGTGAGATTTGAACCGTTTAAAACTATCGACATTTAAATCCCTCCTAAAATTGGATATAAGTATGCCTTAAAATAATAAATTGAATAGAAACTAAGAAAAAGAATTATTATGCCCGGTCAATTAAGGTCGTAGAGGTAATTGGGAATTTTAACTTTGATGCCTGTGTGACCTCCTTCAAAATCGGTTCTTTGATCTCCTATGCAGGCAATTATATTATATCCATTCTCGGTTAAAGTTTTACGATGAGCTGATTTAAATTGTGAGGTTGGAATTTTCTGTTCTTCTTTACTGCGGCATATCAGTGTATCAAATTGCGTGTAACCTTGTGCAATTAAATTATTTTTAGTTGCCGCACAAGTGATTTCAATTCTACCGGTGAGAAACACAATTTTAACGTTTTTAGCAATCAGCAAATCGTAAAGTTTTTTAACATCTTTAATTTGTGTCGATTTTTCTTCAAGCAGCCAGTCTGTCCATGTGTTATAATTGTAACCGAAATTATATTTTTCGATGTATCCATAATTCGATAAAGCGGTTTCGTCAACATCAAATATTGCTGTCGGATTATTGCCCAAATCAGTTTTCTCAATTTTATCAATTGCATCTTCAATAACAGATTGTAATTCTTTTTCGAATGCCCCGTTTTCATAATAGGCTGCAACACGATTTTTAGAAATTGTTAAATTTTCAATTTCAGGGGAACATCCGAAAAATAAAAATAGTACTACTAGATTTATAAATAATTTCATTGATATTTCTCTCCGATCCGATCATAAATTTTTCCCGGAACCATTCCTGCTAATTTTGACAGCAGTACCGTTTGCCATGGAAATTGGATAATCCGTTTTTCTTTTTTGATTCCATTAATAATTACTTTTGCCGCTTCATCTGTCTCCATTAAAAATGGCATATGAAATTTATTGGCATCCGTCATTTCCGATTTCACAAATCCCGGTTTTACCGTAATAACTTTAATTCCATATTTTTTCAATTCCAATCTCAAGCCTTCCAAATAAATAGAGGCAGCAGCCTTACTGGCGCAATAAGATCCGCTTTTAGAATAACCCCGGTTATCTGCCAAACTTGAAACGCCTACAATGCATCCATCATTTCTATTCAAAAATTCGGGCAGCAGTTTTTCAATCCAATATACAATTCCAAAAAAATTAGCTCCGAATGTCTTTTCGGCATTCTGCGAATTGAATTTAAGAACATCCTCTTGAACAGCTACTCCTGCGTTCAAAATTGCCACATCAATAATTCCGAAACGATCCAAAATTTTTTGATGCGTTTCAGCTACATCATTTTTATCGGCAACATCGCACTTGACACTAAATATTTGGTTGTTATATTGGGTCAATGTTTGATTAAGTTCTTCTAAAAGATTTTCTCTTCTGGCTGAAATTACCAGTCTGCAATTTTCAATCGCCAATTGTTTAGCTAATTGCTTTCCAATTCCGCTGGAAGCGCCGGTAATTAAGATAGTTTTGTTTTCAAATTTCATGTCAGTATATATTTATTTTACTGTAAATAACCAAATAATAATGAAATTTGAAAATTTGTGATATTAATTCTTTTAAATTCTTGATTAAATAGGACTTTTTTAATTATTATTACAACAAAAATTATTCCAGAACAAATGAAATCAAATTTTATTGAAATAGACGGTGCATTAATAAATCCGGATATAACCGAGATTAAATTTTCATGCGATCTCGGCAAGTGCAAAGGTGCATGCTGCACAATGGAAAGTGAATACGGTGCGCCTCTTAAAGCACCGGAAATCGAAAAGATCGAGGAAAATCTTTCGGTAATATTGGAATACCTTCCCAAAGAGCACGTTAAAGAAATAAAACAAAATGGCTTTTGGGAAATGAAATTCAGCCAGCTGATGACAAAAAGTATAAATAACAAGGAATGTGTATTCGTCTATTATGAAGGTGATATTGCAAAATGCGGAATAGAAAAAGCCTATTTTGATGAAAAGATCGATTTTAGAAAACCTATTTCCTGTCATTTATTTCCAATCCGGATTTCGAATCACGGCGGGGAAGTTCTCCGGTTCGAACATTATTCCGAGTGCAAGCCCGCAATTGAGAAAGGTATTAAACAAAATATTTCAACAGCAGAATTTTGCAAAGATGCTCTAATCAGATTTTTCGATAAAGATTGGTTTGAAAAATTAAAGAGTCACTTAAGGAATTATTAATATGCTTGGATTACATCAAAGATTATCGTTGCAGCAAAGGCTCTCGCCCCAGCAAATACAATATCAAAAATTGCTTCAATTAAATACATTGGCTTTAGAACAGCGGATTAAAACTGAATTAGAATTTAACGCAATTCTCGAAGAAGCTTTGGTTGACGAAATGGAAATGTCGCTTGATCAGGACAGCCCGGATGATATCCAGTCTGATAGCGAAGATGATTATTCTAGCGATGATGATGAATTTGATGTTGAAGATTATATGAACGAAACAGATTTTGATGACGATAGGGTTAATTACAGTCCCGATGACGAAAAGATGCAGCCCATCGCTCCATCCCGCGTATCACTGAGAGAACAATTGATTGAACAGCTCCACATGATAAATCTTAGCGAAGAGAAATTAATTGTTGGTGAAACTATAATTCAGAATTTAGATAAAGACGGCTACTTCAAACAGTCACTCGAAAAAGTAATTAACGAATTAAAATTATTCGAACACATTGATATTTCCCTCGAAGATGCAGAGAAAATTTTAAAGAAAATTCAAACACTGGACCCGGTCGGAATTGCTACACGCAATCTGCAGGAATGCCTTTTGGTTCAAATAAGAAATTCAAGTTACGATCCCTATTATTCATACCTCGCGGAAAAAATTCTATCCGAACATTATGAAGATTTTGTAAACAAGCGATTCGATAAAATAGAGAAGAATCTAAATTTAACGCGTTCCAGCTTTAAATCAGTGCTTGATTTAATTCAAAAACTGAGCCCGAAACCGGGAGAAGGCAATATAGATTCCGAAGAAGCGAATCAGATAACTCCCGATTTTATTATCGAGAAAATGGAAGATAATTATATTGTAACTCTTAACGACCGTAGCGTTCCCTCTGTTACTATCAGCAAAACTTACCTCGAGATGATACAATCGAAAAAACGAAAAAGAAAAATTTCCGACAGAGAAAAAGAAACTCATAAATTTTTACGCGAAAAATTTGAATCGGCAAAATGGTTTATTGCTTCCATTCAGCAGAGGCGAAATACTTTAATGAAGATTATGCGTTCAATTTTAGAAAAACAATTTGAGTTTTTCGAATACGGTGCAAAGGCGCTTAGACCTATGATCTATAAAGACATTGCCGAAGAAATCGAAATGGATATCTCAACAATCAGTCGAGTAGTAAACGGAAAATATGTTCAAAGCCCTATGGGTATTCACGAACTGAAATATTTCTTCAGTGAAGGTTTGACGACCGACTCAGGAAACGAAATCTCCAACAAGCATATAAAAGAACTTATTAAAGATATTATTGAAAAAGAATCGAAAAAATCTCCGCTCAGTGATGATAAGATCGCAAAAATTTTAAAAGAAAAAGGTGTTCATATTGCACGCAGAACAGTTGCCAAATACCGTGAGCAGCTCTACATTCCCGTTGCAAGACTCCGAAAAGAATTATGACCCTTTTAATTGATGCAGCTATTATCATCTTTCTGTTTGCTCTATTCGGCATTTCTCATTCAGTACTTGCCTCAAATAAAATCAAAAAAAAATTGATAGAACAAATCGGCGATAAAATTGCTTTTTACCGATTGTTTTATAACGTATCCTCGCTTGTAATTTTTATTGCAGTTTATTCGGTGGCACCCAAGCCAGACATCCTAATTTATGACTTAAAATTTCCTTTTGATCTTATTATTTTCGGACTGCAAATATTAAGCTTTGCCGGATTGATCTGGTCTGTAAAATATATAAACGCAAAAGAATTCTTGGGAATTGATCAAATCAAACGTTATCTGGATGGGAATTATAATACGGAAGAATTAGATGAACACACCAAATTGGTAATTAAAGGACCGTTTCAATTTACACGTCACCCGATCTACTTTTTTTCTTCCCTTTTTTTGATCCTCCGCCCCACTATGGAAGCCGGTTATTTGATAATGCTTATCTGCATTATTGCATATTTTTACATCGGCACTTTTTACGAAGAAAAGAAACTTGTTGAGCGCTTTGGTGTAGAATACACTTATTATAAAAAAAATATACCTAGATTTTTTCCTAAACTTCACAAATAGAATTAATGATGAAAAAAATATTTGCCTCCATTTTTACTCTGCTTTTATTCGTGTGCATAATTGAAGCCCAAACCCAAGAAGAAAAAATACTTGCAAAAGTGGGCGATAAAGAAATTACCGAAAGTGAGTTCATCAAACGCTATGAGTTGATGCCGCAAATAGGACGAGATGCCAAGGGGAATGAAACAGCACTTAAATACGAGCTCCTTTATACGATAATCGCTGAAAAACTTTGGGCTATTGAAGCTGAGAAAACCGGTTTGGATACCACCGATATTATGAAGAACACATTCAAAGCTTTTGAAAAAAGATACGTTAGAGACGCACTTTATAACCGGGAAATTTCGAGCAAAATTAATTTAACCGCAAAAGAAATTGAAGAAGGAATGCGGAGAAACGCTTACGAATTAGATGTTCAATTTGTTTTTTCAAAAGATGAAAATGAAATTAACGGAATATTTAATTCGCTGAATAGCGGAGCTGACTGGGATTCCGTTTTTTCGCGCCGCGCCGAATCATTTGGGCAGGTAGAACCGTATAAAGTCACATACGGAAAAATGGAAAAATTTGTTGAAGATACACTCTATTCTAAAAAAGTGGGCGAGTACACATCACCTCTACAGGCAGACCATGGATGGTACATTTTTAAATTAATAAAAAAATATCCAAAACTTATAACCGACGACCGGCAGGCAACCAGCGAAGCTAAACATGTTCGGAAAACCGTAAAGTCCAGAATTGAAGATGAAATTTATAAGAACTTTTTCACGGGTTTTTTTAAGAATAAAGAAGTAAAAACTAACGGTTACTTATTTTGGAGTTTTGCCGATAAAGTGATTAACGCTCTAAAAAACCGGCAAGTTAAAAATCAAATTCCCATCGGTGAAAAAATTGTACTCGATGCCGAAGATTACTATAAAATTGAAGCTTCTTTCGGGGCAGATTCATTAAACATGGTTTTTGTTCTGCTTGATAAAGACCCGGTCACAATGAAACAGTTTATCCGCAGCTTTGCATTCGAAGGCTTTTTTTCCAAAACAGCCGACCCCGATACGGTAAGAGCAAAATTAAATTCAAGAGTGAAAACTTTTATTGAGCAGGAGCTGCTCGCCCGTACCGGGTATCAGCAGGGTCTGCAAAATATGCCGGAGGTAAAAGAATCGATAGATATGTGGAGAGGAAATTATCTTTCCAATTTGCTTGATAGAACATTTATCGATTCGGCAAAAATTAGTGATGAGGAAGTTTTTGATTATTATCAAAACCAGAGTGCCGGCATTAATTTACCTAAAAAAGTAAACATCCTCGAAATTTTGACAGATAGTTTAGAAGTAGTTGAAAAAGTACTGAACGAATTGGAAAACGGAGCCGATTTCAAAAAGCTCGCAGCGGAACATACAAAAAGAAAATGGACACGCGGCAGCGGCGGCGAATTCGGACTATTCCCGGTTTCAATGTATGGCGAAATAGGAAGGATCGCCGGTCAAATGGATATCGGTGAAATTTACGGTCCGCTTCAAGTTCCGGAAGGATACTCAATTTTCAAATTGATTGACGTAGAGGAAGAGCAAGTGCAGGAAGCACAGCCTTTTGAAAGTGTAAAAGAAAATTTGAAGAAGAAACTATCGGCAGAAAAACTGCTCGACGCGAAAATAAATAAAACAGTCCGACTTGCCAATGAAGAGGGTATCTCAATCGATCATCAATCGGTAAATAGAATAAATGTCACAAATCACAGCATGATAGTATTTAAACTATTTGGTTTCGGAGGTCAGTCTCTCGCTGTTCCCTTAACTCCCCCATTTACCGAATGGGTTGAGCCATGGCAGAACTCCCAAAAAGATCTGCCTTAAATAATAATGGCACCCGCCCAACAAGATGGCGGGCAAGCTCGCCAAAAGGATGGCAGGTTTACCCGAGCGCAAATCACACAGATTCTACAGATAATCACAGAAATCTTTTGTAGGGGTCGAATATATTCGACCCACAAAGCTAAAATAGAAGATCATACCATCAAAAGCGGGAATCTTCTACAAAATTTAAAATAGCAAATCCCCTCCTGGGAGAGCTTGTCCCGATTTGTCGGGAGGATACAGGGGTGGGTTGAGAAAAATTCCCGCAATCTCCAAAACCAAATACAGAAATCAAGATTGCAGGAATTTAATTGTAACGCCCATTTGAATCAAAAACATGAAACTTCTACAAAGTTTAAAATATAAAGTCCCCTCCTTGGAGGGGGTTGGGGGTGGGTAAAAAAATTCCCTTTTAATCTCAATACTACAATAATGGAACTCCCAACGGAGTTCAAATAATTTTGGTTTCAACCCCATCGGGGTTGCATTATTTTAGAGAATCGGAAAGAAAAATTCATTAAAGTTCCGTAGGTGCTTCATTATAGAGATTAATATTCCCGCAATTTTAGTTCTAAATTTGACTCGATAAATTGCGGGAATACAAAAAATCCAATTACCTTCAAGGTATGAAAACAAATTTTGTAAACTTATTTCCTTGAAGGTATTAGTACTTAAACCCTCAAGGATACTTGTCTTAAAATGACATGATACCTTGAGGGTTTTGAATTTCAACTCTACCAACCAATCAAATTTTTAGTTATTTTTACAAAAGAAAAATTCTGAGGTGTGATAATGAAACGGGCAGCCATATTTATTTCAATCTTACTTTTTAAAGCAGTTTTAATCTCAAAATCCTTCCAGGTAACTCCCATTGATAAAATTTCTTGGGATAGCTTCAGAATAGACAAACATGCCAACACAATGTACTGGGTGGAAATGATTTTACCCAACTGGGATGCTGTTCATTGGGAAACGGAACTTACCACGTTTGAGCATAGAATATCAAGATTTCCATCCAAACCTCAATTTGCAAACCTCAGCCATAAAGCTGTCTATACGGACAGTACCGATTTTTATCTTTATGATTTTGAAAACGGAACAACTACCTATCTTTTCCCAAATAATACCGGGAATATTATTGGACCTCCGCTTGAGTTTTCGCCCGATGATAGATATTTACTGACCGAAGATTTCATTTATTCATTTGAGACAAATACTTTTTCAAACACACCGTCCCTGTTTAAAGATTGGATCGGTTACATGAATTGGAAAACCGATACGACCGCACTTTTTTTCTGGGAGGGATATGGAAACAGGAAAGCAAAAATATATGAGCAGCATATTGTTGACGGAAGCATAGTTGATTCTATACCCGTCCACTTGGATCAATACGACTTTATCACTGGCTTTAAATATAATAGAGAATTGAATACACTTGCTTATAGTCTATATGAAAATTATCCTAAACTCCACTATCTTGATTTAACAACTCTGAAAGATTCTATTGTATTTGATTCGAAAGATTACAAAAGTATTTGTCCTTCATATGGCTCTCCCGCTGCATTTTATCAGTTTGATTTTGCATCAAACAATCAAAATTTGGTATTTGCAAATGTGTTCCTCACATTTATGGGGTCTAGTTTATTTGTGCACAAATATGATTCTGCCAAAACATATTTTCTTTTACCATGCGATGATTACGGCGACAAATTCACACCCAGGTGGATAAATAACGATACAATAATTTACAATGATGATCTCACCGGGACCATAAAAGGGGTTAAAGTTTTTTCGGCGACAACTCCGGTTTTAGAGCATGAACAATTACAAAAAAGTATTTCTGAACTAAAGATCACTGCATATCCGAATCCTTTTAATTCGGAAACGAATGTTGAAATATCTATTCCCCAAAATGATTTCTACAGAATATTTGTTTACAACACTCTTGGAGAAAAGATTCTTACTTTAGCAGAGGGTAATATCAATCCTGGTGTTTACAATTATAATATAGACGGCACAAACATGGCTTCCGGCGTTTATATAATTTTAATTGAAAACCGAAACCGGGTTTATTCATATAAAACTGTACTAATGAAGTGATAAGTCATTTTGTAAAGTTGCAGAATAACAAAAAGGAAGATTGCACTAAAGTTGAGATGCATAAAGTTAAAAAATAGATATTCATAGACCGCAGATCACACTGATCGAACGGATTAAAACTGATATTTAAAATCGTCCCCTCCTTGGAGAGCCTGTCCCGATTTATCGGGAGGATACATGGGTGGGTTTAGTAAAAAAATTCCCGCAATCTTAATTTTATTTTTGGTTCTTGAGATTGCGGGAATTTAGTTTCTGCCCAATTAGAATTTTGTAGGGGTCGAAAATATTCGACCCCTACGAATCTCAAAAAACCCCTCAAGGAAATTTAGTCCTAAAATTGTGTGATACCTTGAGGGTTACTTGCATTTAACAATTAATCAATTCAACTATTTGACATTGTAGGTATCTACCACATTCCTGCTTTGTTATTCACTCAATAATTTGCTTTATTTATAGTTTGGTTTTATAAAAATAAGGATTAGAAATTGAAAGAAAAGATAAAATCGACAACAATACTTGGATTGATCCACAAAGGTCAGGCTGCTATCGGCGGCGACGGACAGGTAACGCTGGGAAATACAGTAGTTAAACACAATTCATTTAAGATCAGAAAATTGTACAACAATAAAGTTTTATGCGGATTTGCCGGTTCAGCCGCGGATGCGTTTACACTGCTCAACAGATTTGAAGAAAAACTTGAGCAGTACAATGGGAATGTCAACCGCTCTGTTGTTGAACTTGCGAGCGATTGGCGGACGGATAAATTTTTACGCAGGCTTGAAGCAATGCTGGCAGTTATTTCAGAAGATCGCACATATATTGTTTCCGGCAACGGGGATGTGATTGAACCCGAAGATCACATTGTCGCAATTGGTTCCGGCGGAATGTATGCGCTTGCTGCCGCTAAAATGCTTGTTAAGTACAGCGATCTTTCTACAAAAGAGATCATTAAAGAAGCATTAAATACAGCAGCTGATATCTGTATTTATACTAACGATAAAATAAATGTTGAGGTTATAGATTAGCTATGGAAGAATTAGAATTAAAAGAAACTATCGATAGACTGACTCCGAGACAAATTGTAAAAGAACTTGATAAATATATCATTGGTCAGAATGACGCTAAACGTGCAGTTGCTATTGCGCTTAGAAACAGGTGGAGAAGGCAGCAAGTTACGGCTGACATAAAAGACGAAATAATGCCCAATAATATTATTCTTATCGGACCGACCGGAGTTGGGAAAACAGAAATTGCTCGCAGACTTGCACGTCTTGCCGGCGCTCCTTTTATAAAAGTTGAAGCATCAAAATATACGGAAGTTGGTTACGTAGGGCGCGACGTCGAATCGATGATCAGAGATATTACCGAAATTGCCGTTAACATGGTACGGGCTGAAAAAACAGAGGAAGTTCAGCAGAAAGCCGAGAAAATGGCTGAAGACAGATTGCTTGATGTTTTGATACCTCCGGTTAAGAAACCGGTATCGACTCCAGAAAATGAGAATGATGAAGCATATCAGAATGAAAAAACCCGCGAATGGATGCGCGAAAAACTCCGCAAGGGCGAAATGGATAATAAGATGATTGAATTCGACACTACCGCGAGCGGCGGCGGCATGCAGGTTTTCGGTCCTTTGGGAATGGATGATATGGGAATTAATATTCAAGAAATTGTCAGCAGCATGGTCCCGAAGAAAAAGAAAAAAAGAAAAACCACTATAGCTGAAGCAAGAAGAATAATGGTGCAGGAAGAAGCCCAAAAATTGATAGATATGGAAGTTGTACAGAAAGAGGCAATTAAACGCGTTCAGGAATCCGGGATTGT
>JAENZU010000716.1 GCA_016841125.1 Melioribacter sp.
ATAAAACATCCTCACCATCCGGTGGAATTTTTTTAGCAAAATCCAAATCTGCCAAAACTCTACCATTTATGAAAAGACAAGAATTGCCTTCAAGTTCATTGACGCCGTAACCAGGATTTTTCTGTCTAACATATTCTGCGAGATAGCCGCGGCAGTGAAGGGAAATAGGAATATTGGGATAACTCATGGCAACCTTTTCTCTGATTGAAAGAATTCCGCACCTCAGATCATAAATTGGTCTGAAGTAAACTAAGGGAAGCAGTCTTTCGTAATAAATTCCTTCGAAGATGCAAATATTATCAACCATTTTTTCTCCCAAAAAATTGTGTTATTCAAATAAAATTCTTTTCCACGAATCGTGGTATTTGCCTTCCAATGTGGAACCGGCACTTTTATCGACGACTACAAATACATTTTGATGCAATTGAACTACAGAAGCAGGGCACTGAGCAGTGATAGGTCCCTCTACAGCACTTTTAACTGCATTGGCTTTTTTCTCTCCATTTGCAAGCAGTAGAATTTCTTTGGCATCCATAATTGTTCCCACTCCCATAGTTATTGCATATTTTGGAACTTGAGTCTCATCATCAAAGAATCTCGCGTTGTCTGCAAGAGTTTTTTCATCAAGTGTTTTAACTCGTGTTCGGGAACCGAGAGATGAACCCGGTTCATTAAACGCAATGTGCCCGTTGCCGCCGATTCCTAAAATTTGAAGATCGAGACCGCCGAATTCCTTAATGCGTTTTTCATACCAATCACAAAAAGTATTAATATCTTTTGCCATTCCATTTGGTACGTGAACAAAGCGCGGTGCAAGATTTAAATCCTTGAATAAATTTTCTTTCATAAAATAGTGATAACTTTGGTCGTGCTCAGGCGGGATTCCAACATACTCATCCAAATTAAAAGTAGTCACTTTGGAAAAATCTAAACCTTCATTTTTATGCATTCTAATTAATTCTTTATAAAGACCGAGGGGAGTGCTGCCCGTTGCCAAACCTAAAACCAGATTAGGTTTTCTTCTTAATCTATCGGCAACAATTTTTGCACCCTCAAGACTCATTTGATCATAATCCTCTTTTATTATAACGAACATAAATCTACTCCTCGCATTATTCTACTTTGATCATTAAATAATATTTAATTTATAAAATTTTATCCCTTAAGTAAATCATAATATTTGATGGAGGCAGATGGACGGATTATATATTTGTTAATAAAATTAAGGTTTAATATATTGAACGTTATTTTTTAAAAGTAAGTTTTGCTCAAATTAGGCTGGGTAGAGCAGTTTATTTAAATAAGTTACGGAGGTAAGATGTTTAAAGACCACCCAAGAGGGCTTTTCGTTCTCTTTTTTACAGAAATGTGGGAAAGATTTGGTTTTTACCTGATGTTAGGAATTTTTACTCTTTACATGATTGCCGGAGATGGTGAAAAATTTCCGGGAATGGGATTATCAAAAAAAGATGCTGCCGACATTTATGGTTCGTATTTGGCGTTAGTTTATTTGACCCCATTTTTCGGCGGTCTCTTAGCCGATCGTATTTTAGGTTACAGAAAAGCAATTTTAATCGGCGGTCTTTTCATGGCAGCAGGCTATATTTTATTGGCAATACCTGATTCTACCTTAGCAT
>JAENZU010000717.1 GCA_016841125.1 Melioribacter sp.
TTTACGGAGATATGAACGGCGCACTCGCAGTAATTGGGGATGTTTACAAAACACAAGTTTATAAAATTGCGGAATATATCAATCGTAATGAAGAGATAATCCCGCGGGCGATAATCGAAAAAGCTCCCTCCGCCGAATTAAAACCGGATCAAACCGATCAGGACTCGCTGCCGCCGTATGAAATTCTCGATCAAATTTTGAAAATGTATCTCGAAGAGTACAAAGAGTACAATGAAATATCGGCAGTGATAGGGGATAAATCTTTAGTAAAATCTGTTTTGGAACTTGTGGACCGAAACGAGTTTAAGAGGAAACAGGCAGCTCCGGTTTTAAGAGTTTCGATAAAAGCTTTTGGATACGGAAGACGATTCCCGATAGTTCAAAAATGGAAAAGAGTATAGTTAATAATTTCAGGAAACAAGAATGAACTTTTTTAGATTAAGAAATTTGTTGATCATTTTAATTTTAGCACGGACTGTTTTCAGTCAATTTGGAATTGATGAAGAACTGGTTGATGTTAAGGTATTTCAATCATTTGAAAACATTCATAAAGGCAGTGAACTTAAAATAGCAGTAAAAGCCGTTGTAAAAGAAACCTGGCATATCAACTCAGATAATCCAAATGAAGAATTTTTAATTGCAACTGCGCTTGAAATAAAGGGAGAGTCACCGTTTCAATTTGCATCAGTTAAATATCCGGAAGCTGAAAATATTAAGTTCAGTTTTTCCGATCAGCCGGTTTCGGTTTTCGAAGGGGAAGTTTTAGTAGGTGCAATAATAAAAATTCCCGATAATATTGAGCTTGGTGAATACACTGTCCCGGTTGAATTTACTTATCAAGCCTGCAACGATATTACATGCATGCCTCCAAACTCGGTAGTTGGTGAAATTACTTTCAGCGTTGTCGATAATCAAACAGCGATACAAGAAATTAATTCCGAATTATTTTCTAAATTGGATTTATCTTACACCGCTCCCGAAAAGACTGATGGAGGTGATTCATTGATGGGTCGGTTGGAAGAGAGCGGATTAATTTTAAGCTTGATTCTCGTTTTCTTGGGCGGTTTGGCATTGAATCTGACACCGTGTGTTTATCCGCTAATTCCAATTACCATTGGTTATTTCGGTGGTCAATCGGAAGGGAGTACAGGAAGACTTTTTGTTTTAGGAATACTTTATGTTTTAGGAATGGCGCTTACATATTCAGTGGTGGGAGTTGTAACATCACTCAGCGGTGCGGTGTTCGGCACGCTTCTTCAAAACCCGATTGTGATAGTTTCTATTGCAGCAGTATTTATTGCTCTATCGCTAAGTATGTTCGGGATGTACGAATTTAAGATGCCCGATTCATGGGTAATGAAAGCCGGCGGTGCGCGTTCCGGTATGTTCGGTGCATTCTTTATGGGACTAACTATGGGAATAGTTGCCGCACCCTGTATCGGACCATTTGTAATTGGTTTGGTTACTTATGTTGCCGCAAAAGGAGATCCGTTTTACGGATTCCTAATGTTCTTCGTAATGGCGGTTGGATTGGGAACACCATATTTATTCTTGGCACTTTTCTCCGGCAAAATCAAAGAGCTGCCCAGAGCCGGTTTTTGGATGGATGCGGTTAAACATATTTTCGGCTTTATTTT